>NZ_PJJK01000101.1:0-67818 GCF_002929785.1 Cryobacterium sp. Y62
CAAGCGAAATTCCCGCCTATCACGTCGGAAATCGCTGGATCATCCACAAGACCCAACTACGCCAACGACTCCAAGAGACCAACAACCAGCAGCTCTCACAAGTCAAAACGCCCGACACGCCGTCGGAGAAGCCGTAGATGCGCGCATTTAACGTCCATGATGGATTCATGTCAGCAAACAAGGGAGTACAGCGCCGCTCACGCGTTGCCAAACGCAATGATCTCGTAGAGGCGCGCTGGCGCATTCCGAAGGAAATCAAGGAAGAGGCCGAGCAGGCCGCCAAGGCTTCCGGTCTCTCAGAAGCGCTCTACGTTGACCTTCTCCTACGGCAAATCGCCAAGCAGCACGGCGGCTTGCCTCGTTTTGCTGCAAACAGGTTGGAGCTGCCCATCTTAGACGTGGCTTAAACGAAAGAGCCCGCCGCTTCCGCGACGGGCCGACATAAGTTTCGTAGCTCAAACCCTCTCTGCTTCCAGGCGCCGAGGTCCGAGCTAATCAAAATCACCAGCCCTCACGGGAGGTTCTTTTATGCCCCCAAGAGTTGAATCGAAGGAGATGACACCATAGTAACCGATGTATACCGTTTTGACGTAGTTTCTGACGATGGAACTTCGTTGGGCGTGTCTTCCGAGTGGTTGACGGCGTGGGATGTGACGCGTCGGTTGAGTCCGCGCGGTCAGGTGCGGGTGATGAAGCGTGATGTTTATGGGCGTCTGGACGAGAATAGCTACCCCCTGATCTTCCGTGTTGGCCCGACGGAACCGACGACGCCGTGGTTGGTGCGTTTGGCCGATGAGGCGGGCATTTTTCGTCTGTTGTGTTTTGACTTCGACGGTAAGGAAGCCGGCGTGGTCTCGCCTGATTTGATGGAGCGCGCTGTTGACGATTGTGATGCTCTCTCGGGGATCCTTGATGGCCTCGGGATTGCGCACGTGGTGTGTCAGTCCTCGGGTACTGGTGGTCGTCACATCTGGGTTGCTGTGCAGGGGGGCGCGCCGGCTGTTGCGGTGGCTGCTCTTGCAGCTGCAGCGCATGCCAATTATGCGACCTTGGACCATGGGATGCTCTGTAACCCGCGGGAGGGTGGTGCCCGTCCACCCTTGGCTCCGCACCGCGACGGTAGTAGCTCGATTGTTCTCCGTGGTGCTGTGGCAGGGTTGTTGTCGCCGACGGTAACCAGCAGTGATCTTGATGCCCTAACGGGGGTTCTTGATCGGGCGAGGCCGGCGGTGAGGCCGGCTGATACGACGCCGTCTGGTCCTCTTGATGCTCGCTACAGCGCGCACCGCCCGCTCAGCGCGTGGGGCCAAGGCCACATGGCCACCGTCAACGGCGGCAGCAACCCCAGCTGGACGGGGTTTATGTGCTTGCTCGCGGCCGCGTCGGCCGGGTGGACCCTGGCCGACGCTTCCCTGGAGGCACGGACTGCGCCGGGGATGGAGCACTACCGGACCAAGAACACCAGCCGAGGCACCCGCAAGCCGCGCACCCCGGCGGAGGCGACGGCGCGTCTGGAACGGCAGTGGGCTAAAGCCCAGCAGTATTCGGCTCTGCAGGCGCCGCTTCGCACCTCGCGTGCCCCGGCCGATCTGACGGAGCTGAGCGTCATCGTCGACAGTGTCGAGGACCTCCTGACCCGATTCCGGGTCTCCCCCGGCCGCTGGGGCCAGTCCGAAGCAGCGGTGTCGCGCCGCACGATCCTGTCCGCAGTGGCCTACCTGAGCTTGCAGACCGGGAAACGCACGGTCGCGGCGTCGATCCGGGATCTGGCCCTGATGGTGGGACTAAGCCGCGACACCGCCAGGCGGGCCCTCACCGCCCTCGCCAGTGACGGTTTCCTCGTCCGGGCGTCACCCAGCGACAGCGGCAACGCCGCCGAATGGCGCTTATCAGGCCACTTTTCCACAGCCTCTCGTACGGTTGCGTCACAACCAATAGATAACCCCCGCCCCCCCTCCGAACTTTTCAACCTCCGTAGCTCCTTGGTGGCCAGGCTGGAGCGTCAGCTGACCGACGGCCGTCACGATCTCTTTACCCGTCCTGGGCTTGGACATCTCGCGGGCAAGGTCTATGCCCTCCTCGCTCAGCACCCTGCGTTGACTATCAATGTGGCTGCTCGTTTACTGGGGGTCAGCATCCGTCATACCGCGACGATCTTTAGTCGTCTTCGTCGTCACCGATTGATTGTGAGGCATGTGGAGGGGTGGGCGCGGGCGAAACGGGATCTGCGCGACGTGGCTGCTCGCGTCATCGGTGTCGCTGGACTATTACTCGATCGGGCGAATCGGTATCGGGTCGAGCGTGAGGTGTGGGAGTGGTGGCAGGCGGAGGTGGCGACGATGAATGCTGCTCCGCGTCGTCGGCCGAAACGGGTGGACGTGTCGAGCCGGCCGTTGTTTCGGGATGTGAATGCGCCGGGTGAGCGGGTGTGGCCGCGGTATCCGCGCTCGAGTGATCAGCGTGGTGATCACCGTGTTGCGCGGGAGTTGGTGGATTTGGGTGTGTTGAATCCGGAGAATCGGTGGCAGTACCTCGGCGACGCCGCCTAACCATCAGCGACAGCCTGGGAGTCATGTCATGAAGTGGTTGATAGTCGCGTTATTGCTTCGTTGCGCATGTCGATCTTGCGGATTTGCTCGACAGCAACACCTTCGCGGACGCTGTGTGCGAGGGACTCGCACCGGAAGAGCACTATCCCTGCGTGCAGCTGACCACCTCGAACGGGAGCACACATCTGGTGTCGCTCGGCGTATACCCGGACCGGGTCGGCGCCCTGACTCGATCCATACCCCTGCTCCTCGGTGCCAGCAGCGGCAGCGGCAGCGTCGGCAGTGACGATGACGCCCAGTTCGAGGGCCTCCTAGTGGAGGCACCGTCGGTCCGGACGTTTCGACCGTAGAAAAAGTGACGTATGAAGTCGTTGAATATCCGGACAGAGTAGCGACACGCACCGCTACCAACCCCGGAAGGCGCAGTCCCCACCCCGCCACAACCCATCCCCCAATCGACTCGTAGGGGTCAGCCCACAAACTAGATGTCCCGTCAGTTCAGAACTGACGGGACATCCTTTGGGTTGGTTGGAGTTTGTGCAGAGTCGTGTCGTTATTGACTCTTGAAATCGTCGTCCGGACCTGAAGTGGTCTGGTGCTTACGATCTCGGTGATTCCGCATTGTGAACCTGATCACGAAAACCGCGATCGCTACGACGGCCGTTACCGCGAGGACCTGAGCAAACGGAGTTTGCAGGCTCAACGTGGCGACTGCAACGATCAGGGCGACCGCCAGGGCGGTCAGGACATCAACTAGCAGCGCTCGTTTGTGACGTTCCAAGCGATGACACCTCCTACGTATGGTGCGTTAAGTTGCGCACATCGACCTGCCTGGGAGGCCGCGTCCAGGATGGGCTTTTCCCACGTCCAGAGGCGAATACCCACGGCCACCGCACATGCGACGTTACCAAGCGGCACCGGGATAAAGCCACAGAATGCAGCAGAAATGTAGGCCGGAGTGAAGTTGTTTGCCATTTTAACAGTCTCGGCGTGGGTGAGCTTGATGGCAACGCCCCACCACAGCCAGCTGACCTTAGGATCAGCCACGACGGGGTAGGCAACGCCGACTGCCCGGTGTTCAACGACTTGGGTTAGCGTCGTGCCGGTCAGCTCGTAGCGGGTTGCTACCTCAACACCGTTGGCGTCTTTTGCCCACGGTGCGGCGATCGCGGCGATGACCTGCGTGGCGTCGCTGATGATGAAGCCACCAGCGCCGTCGTCCACGATCGTGGCCCCCTCAGGGAGCGAGAGAGGGTAGTCGTAGCGGGTCGGTGCGTCACTGTTTTCGATGACCGTGTTGATCTGGATCGTGCCGTCAGCCTTGACCACGGGCACGGTCGTGGATCCGTTCTGGTTGTCGTAGGAAACGATTCCCTCGGCTTCCACCTCGGCGCTCGATGCCTCGCCTGCGAACGGAAGCCCGATCGTCAACGAAGTGTCCGAGCGCGGAGACTCCGCCACGATCCCGGCCGCAGGTTCGACCGGCACCGAGACCAGCGCTGAGGGCAGCACGGCGTCCATGGCGAGCTGACCGGAATCAGTTGTCGCAACACCGGCCACGTCGTCCAACGTTGTCGGCGAGGCGCTGACCAGAGCTTCGAGAACGTTCTCCGACGGTTCGTCTGCGAAGGCGGCCCCTCCGCCGGCCACCAAAAGCGAGGCAGACAATGCGCAGGTTGCGACAGCCCCCATCATTCCCCGAATACGTGAATGATTCTTCATGGATTCCTCCATTTTCTGCCGCCACCAATGACGGCTACGGATCAAGGCTATCTAGGCACGCTCCACTGAAGCACCCCCCCATAAAGAGGGGTTTCTTGATGCGTTTGCGCACCCTCTGCTCCCAGTGTTTTCGTGCCACGTTTGAGGAGCTGACCGATCCCGAGCTGCTCATCATCTTGGGTCGGTCGGAGTGTTACCGCTGCCACGAACATCGTGACATGACGCAGATCGGCCGCGGTGCGGTTTGAATGCCCGAACCCAGCATGCAACGAATTGGTGCGCCTGATCAGCGCCAAGAATAAGCGCGCACGAGCCGTCGCTGCGCACGCCGCCGCCGCACTCGTGGCCATGTCGCCGGTACGAGCCCGAAGCAAGAGGGCCGCTACTGCACGCCGTCCCCGGGAGAATTAATCCGGCTGCGCTGAGCAAGCTTGCAACAGGATAGCCGTAACCCACCCGAAATTCCCTCGTGGATACCGCACGCGCCACTGGCCGCGCCGGCCAGCGGCGAGTGCAACTTCTGAGCCGGGCGCACCTCTGTGCGATTTCAGCTGTCAGCTGTCAGCTGTCAGTTGTCAGTTGTCACGTCTCGCACCGCCTGGAAAACAAGCCTTGCCGGCGGCAGCACAACGGAAGCAACGGGCAGCCGCAGCCCTTCTCTCCTACAGCGGAACGGCGGCGCGGCCGCCTTCAGCCCTTATGGAGCGGAGCCGCTGCGCAGCACTGTTTTTCTGATGCTTTTTTGACCATTCCGACCGGTCATCGTAGCTTCCTGTGCGGCTGCGTTCCCAGATTTTCAGACGCGGTCGCACGCTCCCTTATTTCGCCTGAAATTCTGGGCACTCCACCGCTTCGGTCGCTTTCGATTTCTCTCGCCGGAAGGCAAAAAAACAAGTTGTCCCGAGAAGAGAGAAGAAACACATGACCACCACATCCACCATCACCCGCCAACTCACCACCCCGCCCGCATCACTGACGGGCCAGGACTTGAGTCCCGACGCGATCGCCCGCGCCGTGTGGACCATCGTGGGAGAACCCGGAGACACCCAAGCCGGAGACTCATTGCTGCAGTCGGAGCCGCCGACGCGCTCACCCTGCTGTGTCAGGGCGAGGACACTGCTGCCGGAGTGGACCTGACCGGCCTGCGTGAGCGCGTACTCCCTCCCGTCGTTGACACCGCCTTCGTGGCAGCCTTCACTGCAGCGGCAAAGGTTGACGCGGTTCTGATTACGCCGGAACGCCCTCACTGGCCCGCCGGATTCGCCGACCTCGGCGTGAGCGCCCCGCACGCCCTCTGGGCCCGAGGCAATACCGCCCTACTGGTCGCCCAGCCGAGCATCGCCGTCGTCGGCGCACGGGCGGCCACCGGGTATGGCGAGCACGTATGCATGGACATCGTCGGCGGGCTCGTCGGCCGCGGGCACACCATCGTATCGGGGGCCGCGTATGGCATCGACGGCATGGCGCACCGCGCCGCCCTCGCCAGCGACGGCCACACCGTCGCATACCTCGCCGGAGGTGTCGACCGGTTCTACCCCACCGGCCACGACGCCCTCCTCACCCGAATCGCCACCAACGGCGTCGTCGCCTCAGAAATGGCCTGTGGGTCAGCGCCCACGAAATGGCGTTTCCTCATGCGTAACCGGTTGATCGCCGCAGTGGCCCGGGCGACCGTCATCACGGAAGCCGGCTGGCGCTCAGGTGCCCTGAATATCGCTGCGCACGCCCTCGGAATCAACCGCCCCGTGGGCGCCGTGCCTGGCCTCGTGACCTCACCAGCCAGCGCAGGCTGCCACCGCCTGATCCGCGAATACGGGGCGCAGCTCGTCACCAACGCCGAGGACGCCGCCGCACTCTAACCGGACAGCCGGTCATCCTCACGGCTGGCCGGCGAGGGGCGCTCCCCCTCGCGCTCCCCCACGTCGGGATATCACAGTGATATCACTCTGAAACCAAGACGGCGATGCCGTCAAGAGCAAATTGGAGCCGCTGCGCGGCACTGTCTAAAAGACTTTTTTGTCCTTTCTGGCGTTTCACCGTAGCTCCCTCCGTGCCTCCGTCACCCAAATTCTTGGACGCGCCCTGCGGGCTTATTTCGCCCGGGAATCCGGGCGCTCCGGTACTCCCGGTCGCTATCGATTTCTCTTGCCAGATAGGGCAAAAAAACAGTTGTTCAAGAGGGAGAGAACCCATGGCTGAGTCAGATTACCCGTACGAGAACACCTATCCCCGGGACCGCTACGCCGGTGGGTGCGCCTGCAGCGGTTGCCGGTCCGAAGGTGCCGCAGACACCCAGCCGGGCGAAACCTGCACCGCCATCCGCTACGCCGACAGCTTCGCCTAGACCGAGGGAAAAAGACTCATGCTCATCACTCAGCTTCCGCCCCTGACTCCCGGAGTGCTCGGGGCCGAAAACCTGCTCAGCAGCGCCGACATGTCGACCTACTGGAACAGCCAGAGCTACCCCAACCCCCGCAGCCGGTTCGTCATCGTAATGACCCCGAACGGCTCCCGCGTCAACGCCAGCGCAACCCCGAGAGGAACCCGCTAATGCTCACCATCACCCACACCCACGAAGCCGGAACCATGATCGACGGCACCAGCCGAGGAGACGGAACCGCCGAAGTCCTCAAAGCCGCCGGATGGCGCTGGGGACGCAGCATCAGCGCATGGCTCGTCCCCCAGTCCCGCGACCGCCTGCCCAAGCTGCACACCATCACCCGCACCAAGACGGCACTTGAAGCCGCCGGGTTCGAGGTAGAAACCGAAATCGACAGCACCCACCGCACAACCGCCGACGTCGAAGCCGGAAAGATCGAGCGTCAGGCCGACCGGGTAGACGCCCTGGCCGCGAAAGCAGAGCGCAAGACCAGCGCGGAAGATGTCGCCTACGACAAGGCCCGCGCAGCGCTGGGCCGGCTGCCCGAGGGAGGCGAGCCGATCAAGGTCGGCCACCACTCCGAAGGCCGACACCGCAACGCGATCGCCAAAGCAGATACCGCCATGCGTAAATCAGTCGAAGCCAGCGCAGAGGCCACCGTCGCCCAGGCCCGCGCCGACGCGGCCACCCACACCACCGACGCCCGTTACAACCCGGCCACTGTGGCCAACCGCATCGAAACGTTGGGCGCTGAGCTCCGCAAGCTCGAACGCCGCATCACCGTGCAGTGCTACGACGACACACGCGGCTACATCGACGCCACCGCCGAGCAGATCCAGGCCCGCGCGACACGCCTCGCCCCGCACATCGACGAGAAGCGCGACCAGATCGCCTATTGGGAAGCCGTCCGCGCCGCCCAGGTCGAAAGCGGCAAAGCCACCGGCTACGACCGCTCCACCGTCAAGAAGGGCGACCGGGTGAAGATTCGCGGCCAGTGGCGCGAAGTCGTGCGCGCCAACCTCAAAACAGTCAGCGTCACCACCGGCTACACCTGGACCGACACCGCCCCCTACGCCGAGATTCAGCAGCTCCTGCGGCCCGAGTAGTCCCGCCGCAGCGGCCGGCCCACCCAGGGCCGGCCGTGAGGGGGCATCCCCCTCACCCTCCCCCAGCAAGTGCAGCCGGCCCCGCCCGGCACCCATCATCGAGAACGGTCCCGACACAGGGACCACAGGAGATCCGGCAATGATCATCACCTACGAACGCCCCGCCACGCTCGAGGCGCACCAGGTCGACCAGGACGCCCCCGACGCCGACCACAGCCCCACCGGGGCGAAGTGCGGGGCAACGACCGTCGACGTGCTCGGGATCCAGTGGCGCTGCAGCAGAGCACCTCACCCCGGCCAGGACGAACACCGCGCCGCCTTCACTCCCCCAGGCGACGGGCCGACCGGCGCCGTGGCCATCGCGTGGACGTACCAATACGCCACCGACGCGCAGCACGGCGACGTCGACCAGGCTGCCCCCACCCAGAGCATCACCGTCACCCTGTCGTTTCCCGACCGAGCTGCACACGGCATCAACGCGGCCGCGCTGATCCGCAGCATGGTCGACGCCGGACTAGGCCACTTCTGGGAAGGCGACCAAGACGACGTAACCGCCAGGTCAACGGCCACCACCTGACCGCCGGGCCGCCCCTCACGGGGTCGGCCGCGAGGGGGACGGCGCCCCCTCACACTCCCCCAGGTGAATCCGGCACGGAGACCGGATCCACGCGGAGCCGGCTGCGCCGGCCTGACTCTGACAGAACTTTTCTTCCCTTGGTGGCCGGTCATCGTAGTTCGCTCCGTGCCTTCGTCACCCACAATCTGGCACGCGGTCGCAAGCTCCCTTATTTCGCACCAGATTGCGTGCACTACGGCACTCCCGCTCTCAATCGATTTCTCTTGCCACCAAGGGCAGAAAAACGGTGGATGACTACACAACCACTGCCCACGAGAGCCCGGGACCCCGCGTATCTCACCATCCTTGGAGAGGGAAACACCATGACCACCACCATCCGCAGCGTCAAGATCAACCCGACCGAAACCATCACCACGCTCGACCTGGACAGCGCGAAGGGTGGCAACGACATAGCGGCCGCCATCGACTGCCGTATGTTCGCCGTCGTCGACCTGGCCGACAGCATCGACCTTTTCGTCGACGATGAGGGACTCATCAACGGGTCAACCCTGAACCTGCCCGCAACCGTGCTCGCCCACCTGCTCAGCAACCCGACCGTGATCTTTGGAACCGCCATCGCAGTCGGCACCAACCCCGAGGGCCAAGCTGTCGGGCTGAGCGATACCCAGTTCGCGCGGGTCCAGATAGCTTTCGCCCAAAAGCCCGACTCGGGAACCGTCGACACGCTCATTGAGAGCCTGTCGCCGTTCCCTACCATCGTCAGCATGCTCCGCAACATCTAGCAAACGGGAGGAAGAGCAATGGCCGCCATGAGGATCGAAACAATCCAGACCCGCGTCACCAAAAGCGACGACGACACGTGGAGCCGTACCCGTCAGCTCGCCAAACGCGGCGAGGATCTGCACAACCACGCACAAGCCGGGTACACCCTGGCGCACACAGCAACGATCGACAGCCCGGAATACGTGACCTTCGTCGACACCCTCACCCGCGTCAACGACTAACCATCCGGAGGGGCGGCCACGGCCGCCCCTCCCCCAGCCGGAAGGCAACACCATGACCGAACGATTCTCCCCATGCGCCGACCACCAGAGCTTGCACCGCATGGACGACTTCAACCGCGCCCTGTCAATCGCCAAGGGCTGCCCCCAGTGCCTTGTCGAGGCCGACTAGCCGGGACCGGCTGCTGGCCGGCCCTCGCGGGCCAGCCGGTGAGGGGTGACCCCCTCACACTCCCCCGGATAAGACGTACTCGCGTAAACACTGCATTCAGTGAACGCGTAATTACGCAAATACGCTTACGCGTAGTTCAGTGAGTCAGTAAACACTGAAACGCGTAATTACGTTAGGATGAAACCATGAAAGTAATCACCGTGACCAACCTCAAAGGCGGGTCGGCCAAGACGACCAGCACCGCATACCTTGCGCATGCCTTCGCGGCACAAGGTAAGAGCGTCCTGATTATCGATGCTGACCCGCAGGGGTCATCGCTCCGATGGAGTGAGCAGGGGGAGTGGGAGATCCCCACCATCGCCATGCCAGTCAAGAACCTTCACACTCGCCTCGCAGGCATCGTCCCGCCGGCGATTGACATCGTCATCATCGACACACCCCCGCTGGACGAGCAGGCCGGCATCGTGTACTCCGCGCTCCGCGCCGCTGACACGATCATCGTGACCATGGCGCCCACCATGCTCGAATTCGAGCGCCTGCCCGACGTGTGGGCGGCGATTGACGAGATGGAAGTACTTCGAGATACCCCGCCGGTGGTTGCCGTATTGCTGAACCGCACCATCACGAACGCCAATTCGACTCCCATGTTCCGGGACCTCATCACCGACAGCGGACGAACAGTGCTCACGACGACTATCCCGCGGCGGGAACCAATCGCGCAGGCGTTCGCCGCACCCGTCACTGACCTCGGCAAGTACGCCGACGCTGCCCGCGAAATCGACGCGCTTGGAGTGAATCCGTGAGCAAGGCAGACGACATGAAGGCCCGGGCCGCGGCCCTGTCGAACAGGCGTGCGCCGGCGCCGGCCCCTGCAGCGCAAGACGCCCCCGACGTCGCGGCAGAGGCTCCGGCTCCCCGCGCCCCCCAGCGCTTGGCACCCCGCGCCAAGCCCGTACGGGTCACGACCGACCTGGCCCCACAGAGCTACCGGGCGCTTCTGTCCTACTGTGCAGAAATGGCGGAGGACTTAGGCCGCGCCAAAGTCCCACACGTAGAGGTAATCCGAGCCCTTATCTCAGAACTCAACGCCAACCCGGAACTGCAGGCGACCATTCGCCAAGCAGTCGCCAAGATTCTCAGTAAATAAGTAAATAAGTAAATAAGTAAATAAGTAAATAGTAAACGCGGAGTCATGTCACGGGGAGCGCACAACGCAGCCAGCCGGCACGGAGGCCGGCTGGCTGGGGAGCCGCTGCGCGGCACTGTAGAGCCTGTGATGCTTGCACCTGTCTGGCCGTTCACCGTAGTTCGCTCCGCGCCTTCCGTTCCAGGCTTTCGCGGCATATCCTCGCTCGCTGCTCTCGCTTCGGTATTCCACGACCCTGCACTACGGCACTCCCGCTCTCAATCGATTCCCTTTGCCAGACAGGTACAAAGAATTGTTGGTGGGGAAGGGGCAGGAACATGAGTGCGTCAGTGGTCGTCTATACGTTGCCGGAGTGCCAGCCGTGTCGAATGACGAAGATGAAGCTTGACCAGGAGGGCATCAGCTACGCGGTCGTCGACCTGTCGCAGAACGAAGCCGCGCTCGAGCACATACGGGCGCTAGGACACCTGCAGGCCCCCGTCGTCGAGACGGCATCGACCAGCTGGTCCGGATTCCAACCAGAACTCATCACCGCACTAGCTGTACTGCCCAGGGAGGTTAGTTAAGCGGCTGATGGGTGGGTGGTTTCCGATGGCGGTGTGGGGCCTGTGGTGATTGTATTCGTGGATCCAGGCTGGCAGGGCGTTTCGACGGGCAGATTCTGAATTGTAGAAGCGGCTGAACGCCCAGCCGTCGGCGAGGGTCCGGTGGAAGCGTTCGATCTTGCCGTTGGTCTGCGGGCGGTAGGGGCGAGTCTTCTTGACCTTGATGTTCAGGTCTCGGCAGGTGTCGCGCCAGAGGTGTGATTTGTAGGCGGAGCCGTTGTCCGACAAGACCCGTTCCACGGTCACGCCGCGGGCGGCAAACCAGGACACCGCGCGGTGCAGGACCCCGACGGCTGTCGCGGCGGTCTCGTCGTTGTGGATCTCGGCATAGGCGACGCGGGAGTGGTCGTCGATGACCGTGTGCACGAACGCGGTCCCGATCAGTGGGTTGTGATGAACGCTGCGGTTCTGGGTCGCCGTCGCGGCTCGATTCTTGCCGCCTTGCTGCCGACCCACGTAGCGCCATCCGCCACCGTCGGGGATATTGCCGAGCTTTTTCACGTCGACGTGGATCAATGACCCCGGGGTGGCGTGCTCGTAGCGGCGGACGACCTCCCCGGTGCGCACATCCACGTGGTGCAGCTTATTCAGGTGGCACCGGGTCAGAACCGCGTGAACGGTCGAGGGCGGCATATTCAGTTTTACGCCGATCGCCACGGGCCCCAAACGCTTCTTCCAGCGCAGGTGGACGAGCTTCCTCACTTGGTCCTGAGGTGTCTTGGTGGGCATGCGGTGCGGGCGTGAGGACCGATCCTCCATCCCGCCCGGGCCCATCATGGCGTAGCGGTCGGCCCACCGTTTCGCGGTCGGCCACGACACGTTGAACAGTCGGGCGGCGTAGACGATCGAGCGGTCTTGCTCGACGACAAGACGCGCCAAGCGAAGACGGTGACGCGGAGTCAAAGCAGCATTAGCGTGAGACACGAGGACCTCCTGGTCTGAAGTGGTTGGCCTTTGACAGCTCCACTCCACAACCGGAGGTCCTCACCCACAACCTGCCTGGGCAGTACAACTAGCCCAGTAGCTCGAAACCCGTACCTAACCGCACAACCAATCGAAGGAGCAGAACCCATGTCAACTCAGCGCACGATCACTGGGAACCTCGCCGCCGACGTCGACGTAGTGAAGGCCGGCAGTCTCAACATCACGAAATTTCGAGTCATCGAGAACACGGGGGAGTACCGCGCCGGAAGGTACATGGAACACGTTGACCCGACGACGCATTTCGTTGAAGCCAAGTTCGAGCTAGGCGAGAACGCAGCGGCCACGCTCCACAAGGGAGACGCGGTGATCGTCGTCGGCCGAGAGCACACCAACAGCTGGGGCCCCGAAGGATCCAAGACCTACGGCCGCGTCATCGACGCCGACTACATCGGCGCCGACCTCAGCCGCGCCGTCGCGCAGATCCGCCGCAACAGCAAGCCCGACGACCAGGCCTAACACCCGCGGGCCGCCAGCCGGCGGCCTCGCCCCCACGCGATCGACAGGGACATCAGACATGAACAGCGACGACGAACGAGCACCAGCAGTCCAGCACGCCGATGACGCGGCCGAGTCCATCAGGTCGCTCGTGGACGCAACGCACGCGGCTAACCTGCCTGCGCCGCTCGTCTATGACGTTCTGGGCAACCTCAAGTGGGTTGGCCATCGGCTCCCGGAGGCGCTGCAGCACCTCGCCAGTGGCCTCGGGCGCTCACTCGACCAGTACGACGTTAAGGAAGACGACGGGAGAGATCCCGTCCAGAGCATCGCCACGGCGACTGACCACCTCACTCGCGCCGCCCAGCTGGCCGATCAGCTCGGTGATGAGCTGGACAAAGCCCAAGGTGCGATCAGGGGCCAGGGCTACCGCCCCGCTCCCACTGAATAAGCCAATCCTCGATCGACCCGGCTTTACCTGGTCACGAGCCCACAAGCACGCCCCCGGCCGCCCTCTCTCTCGGCCGGGGGCGTTTCTCTGCCCACCGGCCGCCTACGGCCGCACGGCATGGTTGCGCACGACCACCACGAGCTGCAGCAGCAACCCACCCACCAGGAACGCGCCCGCATCGGCACACGCCTGCAGCAGGAACGGCGCCCAGCCGTCGCGCACCAGGTGCACGAGCACCAGCCCGACGATCACGGCGCCGGCCAGGAGGACGACGACGCGCAGAAACACAGCGGCCTGATAGACGAACTCACCCCAAGGGGAGGCCCAGGGGCTGTGTGCGCGACTCTGCGGCTCCATTGACCCATTGTGAGCCGATTCGCTGGCATCTACCAGGAGCCCAGCTCAGCCCCATTGGCACCCCCGAGTCGTGTCGGCGGCGGACGCCCTACCGCCTAGACGAGGACGAGAGCAGCAACCGTCACTGCCCACGGGTAGCCGGTAATTGATTCCTGAAATGTCGAAACCGCTAACCGCTCCGCCAAGACTTGTTTGGTGCGTAGATCGAACAGATTCACGGCTCGACGATCATTCGCCGGGTTGATGCCGAAATCGAGCCGAACTGGGTGACCTTTGATCGACCCGGTGACGCTCGTCCCAAACGGCCCCATGGCCGATTCGATCGCTGGCACAAACTCCGTGCCATTGTTGGCCAGCTCAGTGTTGACCAACTGGATAAGTGCTGCGGTGCCCGCTGTTATGGTTCCCATTCGCTCACCGTAGGGCACTCATCGCAAGTACTTTTCGGTGCATCACGAGTGTCCTCATTAATGAGGACACGAGCGACGATGGGGCTTACTCCGCAACAACTTGGTCTTGACCACCTCCCGCAATTTACCCCTCAACGGCCCGCTACGGGGGTATAACGAGGCTAAAGGTGGCCACCGTGGGTGTTTTGGTCTTTATGCGTTACATGCATCACAGAATGTCACCTAGCCCCGCAGCGTGTCAGTGGTCACTGGTAGGATCAGAGAGAAAAGAAAGTGAATGCAAAAACCCCTGACGGACTTCCCACAGGGGGGAAGGCTCAATCAGGGGTTTAGGGATTCTGGCCGAATCTCCCGTAATCCTAAACCGACAAGGTGCGCTGTGCCCAACCCTGGGCATGTCTCCCAGGTTGGCGCGTGTTGATGCTGTGCATTCAGGTACTCCTTATGGCACGTAAGATCACCATCCGCGTTACGCAGCCCAGTTTCACTATCACCTGTCCGCACTGCCGCCACGCGCACCGTGGTATTGCTTCCTATCAGCGTGGCGCGAAAGTCCGGTGCTCTGGCTGCGGACAGCCCTTCACCATGTCCTAGCTAGAAATCAGAGAGGCCCCGGCTGCGTAAGCGCCGGGGCCCCTTTATATGTTCGACTGATCGCGACACCGGCCAGGAGAGCCCACTCGTTGGCACTCGCCGGGAGCTCGGCTCCGGGTCGGGTAGAACCGTCCTGGTTGGTGTCGGCGGGCGTAGTTAAAGTGGGCGACATGGCCTACGAAAATTATGAAGCGCACACCGAGTCAGGCGCTTTCGGTCGAGTGTGTCAGATATGCACCGTCGATGAGTCGGTGACGTGGTTCGAGGACGTTTCCCAATCCGTCATCGACCCCCTGCCGGCTGACTCGATCACCCGAGCTGGTGACGCAGTTCGGACCGGTGCTCGTTGACGGCGATCGACGCGCCGGGCCTAAAGTCGTTCGCGCTCGGGTGTTCGCCGATGAGAAGTCGAATTGCAGCAGAATCCGTGCGCATCTGCTGGGCGTAGGCCACGGCGCCCTTTTCCTCAAGTAGATCCGCCAGCGCAAGGAGCGCTGCGGCGCCATCCTCAGCGCGGCGAAGGTCGGAAACGGAGAATTCACTAATGTCGATTGCCATTTGCCGACCTTAGCGGCAAGGACTGACCCACTCAGCAACGCTGCCAAGGAGGGTGGGCTACTCACTCATGGATGCGTCGAGAGCATCGAGGGTCGCGGCCCAGGGGTACGCGGCGATCGCTTCGGGAAATGTAGGAGCCGCCACGCGCTCAGCAAGCACCCGGCGCGCGGTCATGCCGAACAGGACCAACGCGCACATGTTGGTCGCGGGATCGGCGGAGAATTCCAGGCGTACGCCGTGGTCTTCAATGGAACCGAACACGACCGCGCCGAAGGGGCCGCCGGGCTGCGACATGGCGGTGACAAACTGGGTACCGCTCTGAGCCAGGTGGGTATTGATTAGCTCGACCAGTGGTTGGGTGTCCCGCACGCTGACCATATCCACCGGTGGCCGCGGGGGAGCGGGTGCCGGTGGGCTCTGGCACGGTGCTGAGCGCTCGACGGCCGGCGCCCACACCCAGGCGCGGTGAGTGCCGGCGTCCTCCCACTCGACGTATACGGCGCGCGGGGTCCACGCCAGGGCCAGGCCGTGAACGTGGCGGGCTATGGCGGGGTATCTCACCCAGGCGCGCACGGACGTAGGTTCGCTGGCCGGGGTGGCCGGCAGCCCGCCCAGCTCGGCCGAAGTCAGGCTGAACGGAGTTAGCGTCGTACAATTCAAGTCGGGTGCTACCCCTGAAGAGATAGCACCCGATTCAAGAGTCAAAGCTTGATCCGATAGTTACTTGGCCTTGTGAACGATCGTCGTGCGAGGGCTCCGCTTAGCTTGGGCCCTCGTCACGAACCGTCCGGTAATCGCGCTTCGCGCGTGGCCGGAGCTTTTCGCTTTCCCCATATACATATCACCTCCTTCAGTTGGTTGAACGTTGGAACGGGCTTAGACCACACGCTGGTGTTGTTGCGACCGACGTCGTTAGGCCTCACCCTTGAGCCAGGGGGGATTTGTCGTTGCCCAAGTAACGAGCTTGTCCCGTAATTCCTTTAGATCTTGCCGGCGGGCGGTGGGTGCGAGAGAACCGACTGCGAAGATGTCTCCTCCCACATGCTCAATCCAGATGCCGTTTTCTTGCGCGGGTCCCGACATGTGGGGGGCGAGGAGGGAGAAGAAGTCGATTACGTCTCGGTCGTCGAATTTGTGGCGATCGACAAGTTCTGCGTAGACGCCCGCAAGCACACGCAGCATCACTGTTGAGCCAAGCATGCTCGTTTTCCGGAGGTCCTCGGGGTTGAGGTCATCGTCCGCCACCTGCGCGAGTGGGGGGAATGACTCCAGCAGGGTATCGAGGAAATCATTGGCCTTTTGGACCAGCGCATTTTCATTGAGCTCATCTTCGAGCCGTCGGCTGACTCGCCCGTCAAGTCCGACTATAAGGGTGCGAATTATTTCGGCTACCTGTTTTGCACCCACCAAGTTGGGGTTGTTCCTACCGATTCGGTCTTGTTCAGGGTCAACCCGACCCTTCAGCAGTGCATGCTTCATCACTTCTTCGAGACTGCGGTTAACGACCTTTCTACTGTCGAATCGGGCGCGAACTGAGGACGTAATACCAAGTGCATTGTCCGCAATGTCAAAGAACATCTGCTTGTAAGCCACCTGGTCGTCTTCAACAAATATTTGGAGCGATGTCCGTTCTTTGGAGAACCGCTCTCGTTGCGACATAAGCTCGTTGATCTGCGCCTGCACGTTTTCGATCACTCCGACCGAGTCGTCGTTGCGACGCGCAGCCGCGAGTGAGGACCGTTTCTTCTCCAGGTCATCAGCGATCCCGCGAATTGCCATGTGGATCCCTAGGGTGCGGTGTTGTCCGTCAAGAATCTTGAGATCAGTTGTGGCCATTTTGGGAAACGAAAGGACTCCGAACTCTGTTCCACCGATGCTCTCTCGAACGTCGAACTCGAAAATACTTGGTGCCCGAAGGACTAAGGCTGGCGCGACCCACTCGGATTTAGTCCGGACGTAGTCGCCGAATGCTCGGGCATGGGCCTCTTTCACAATGCGGTTGCCCTCCGTCGCCTTGTCGACGGCAGGCGCTGGAATGAGGGATGCGATCTGCGTCAGTGAAAGATCGAGAGAGTAGACGACCCTCCCTCCCTGCCGATATCGAGTTGCGTAAAATCTCTCATCTGGGTCGTAGCCGGTAACTTCCAAAAGGTGCCTCCAAGGTTTTAATCTGCTCGTTAATGACTAGTCTAGCATGTTAAGAACCTTAATTGCAAACGGAACGTCTTAAGAGCTTGGCGCTATAGACCCATGTCGGATTGGGGTGACGCCAATGAGTGTCAGCAGTATTGCTGAAACAGCGTCAAAATAGGCCGAGACCAGATTTCTTGGGCCCTCCGAACTGCTGTTGCTACAGCGATGTGATCCGGAGATTCGAGAGGACGGCTTCGGCCTTCGTTATGGCAGCTTCTCCCAGTTCGTTGACGGCACGCGGCTGTATATCTGGCGCTTCCGGGGCATCCTGTCGTCGCCCTCGTCGACCTCCGTTCGATAGTCGACGAGGTTCCTCTCGCGCAGCTCTTTGAGCGCCCTGGTCCAGGTGTCGTCGGAAATTCCGTATTGTGCCTTCCGGTATCCGGTCAGGGATCCCTCATGCAGAGAGTTTGAGGTGATGTCGCGTATTGCGATGAAAACTGCGACTTCCCGCGCTTTCATCTCTAAGATGTGGCCGCTGGTCCACAGCTCGATCGGCACCGATACGTAGTGGCCGTGTCGGTCGCGACCGCTCAGATCGCTGGGAGGATCTCCGCCGTCGAGCAGGGTGATCTCGCCGGCCTGACCTACCCTTGGTTGAACTTGGATGAAACGGTTACTTCTGAGCCACCTCATCGCGTCTGCTACTCGCCGCGGCCCGGTATCGGACGGAAGGGCGAGCATTCTCGCTAATCCCGGTGGGCGCCGAGCGGTAAGGATCGGCCGCCCGCGAGCAGCCCGCAGTGCGAAGGTGAGGAAGAGCTTCAGACGAACTTCTCCACCGCGGCCCGCCCCGAGCAGCCGCGCGAGCGCAGGGGGCTCGTCCGGAACTGTGCTCTTGAGGAACGACGGTGCCAGAGGCACGCCTTTAGTCCGCTTGGCGAGGTCCACCTCCTGCTTCAGCAGGGCGATGGCTTGAAATTGTAGCTCGGTTGGCATGCTTATTCCTTTACGTCTATTGCGGTGCGACTAGATGTAACAGGGGTCACCGGAGTAATTGGAGTCACTGCAATACCTACTAGATTCCGCTATAAGCACGTGTGTAGCACCGCAACAGGTGTCGCCTCCTACTGCTACAGTCTCTTTGACTATCCGATAATAACGGTGTTTCTATCCGCAGTTGATACCGAAAATTGATCTCATGCACGGCTACGCTAATGGTGCAATTCCCCCTACGGTTGACCTGTGGCATCGACTAAGAAACTCAGAACCTCCTGGGTCATCATCTCGACCGGCGTTCCGATTGCCGGCGGTTTTGGTGCTGCCCAGCTTCTGACGATCGCCCGCACTGAGATCAACCCAGTGCTTGGCTGGCTCTACTCCCTCGCCGCGTTCGTTGTCTTCCTGGCCGCGTTGGCTATCGCGATTATTGCCAAGGTGCTCGACTCCCGTCGGGCTTTGACGATCGCGGACGCGCGGGAGAAGCTTCTCGTCCAGCTGCGGGACCAGCTAATGCCGATGGCGTCGACGACCGCCGACATGGCCAGGCATCCTCTGTCCGAGCGCGAACCGTATCTCGAAAGTGTGGCCAAGGTTGCCGCGTCAGCCCTAGCTGCCATGGTCGGCGCTCACGTCGACCGGCCTCGCGCAGTTGTTTACCTGCTCGACGCCGACACACCTCCGAGCATGAGGTCGATCGCGCATAGTGGCCGTGGTGAACGGCCCGGGCCGTTCCTCGCGGGAACGGTTCGCGGCGATGCTGCGCTGAACTTCCTCGACGGCCACCGGCGCGCGTACTACGCCGACCTGAGCCAGGGCAAGAATCCGGGAGGGTACGACGGGACTATGAGCGATTACAAGACGTTCGTCTCGGTTCCGATCTGGACCGAGACCGGCGCATATGGCATGGTGACCCTCGACGCGCCGGTATCCGAGTCGCTCGACGCCGGCGACGTCGCGCTCACCGAGATCGTTGCGGAGTTCATGTCCGCCGCGTTCGAGGTAGCCCAGGACCAGGACTCACCGTCGCCAGCGGCATAACAAATCTGACCCGATGACGGCTCAGCGTCGTACACTGGACGCATGGCAGCCTCACAGTCGACATGGCGGATCGTGAAAACGTCCGGCGGCTTCGGCGTACAGCAGCGGATCGGTGGCGCGAAAGTAACCAAGTCCACCATCGTGAAGCCTGCCGCATCCGCACAGGGCCAGCGCGTCAAGGGCTCGTCGCAGCTCTCCGCTCACTGAACCCAGACCTCCAACGGGATACCAGAAACCGAAATCGTTCGGTTCTGATCGCCGCCTGCTTCGTTGGCGGCATTCGACCGGAGCTCCTGGACAGAACTATCCCTTGCGCAACAATCCCGTTACCCCGGCGAGCAGCAGCGCCGTGAGTATCCAGGAGATGCCCTTGATGGCGGCAAACAGGATTGCAAACCACGTGTTTCCCGTGATTTGCCACGCGGCGGACTGCCCGGTCGTAGCGGACGGGAGGGCTGTGTCTAGGGCGAACAAGACGATTGCGTCACGCGACGATCGTTGCGCAAGACGCCTGTGACTTTTAGCGCTCCGTGGCGGTCTTTTGCTTACGCTAAATGGCAGCGTTGATTGGGAGATCCCGCTGATGCCTGCGCGTTCCGCGGAAAGACCGGCCCAACCTGCCATTTATCGTCGATACAACCCCGCCATATAAATCCGAAAGCCACATTTGTGACCCCAATGCAGTCCTTGGGCTTTTACGAATCGATGTCATTTCAGAGGACGTCTGCACGAGTGTCAGTACTCGTCTTCACGTCGGTGATTTGTCCGTTTGGGGTGTACCCCAACGGGGCGTCAGGCGTCCTCATCTAATATTGTCAAGATAGGGTCATATTCTGATTGGTGGACACCCGTCGCGGCGGGGTCTTAGACTTCAATCTGACGGAACAGGGGAAGAAGTCGCATGGCGGGTCAACGAGTTGGGTATGTGCGCGTGAGTACTCTCGATCAGAACACTGTTCGTCAGCTTGCTGGCGTTGAGGTCGATCGGGTGTTTGAGGATAAGGCGTCGGGGAAGGATCAGAACCGGCCCGAGCTGGAGGAGATGATTCGGTTCGTTCGAGATGGCGATACTGTTCTCGTGCATTCCATGGACCGTCTGGCCCGCAACCTGGATGACCTTCGCTTGATCGTGCGCCGGCTTACGGCGAAGAAGGTTCGGGTTGAGTTCGTGAAAGAGCAGCTCGTCTTCACGGGCGATGACAATGCGATGGCGAACCTGCTTTTGAACGTTATGGGGGCGTTTGCTGAGTTTGAGCGGTCTTTGATCCGTGAGCGTCAAAGGGAGGGCATTGCCCTGGCTAAGAAGCGTGGCGTCTACCGCGGCCGCACCCCATCCTTGGACGCGGTCCGTGCGGCCGAGCTGCGTGAGAAGGCTGCTGCGGGCGTGCCGAAGTCTGTGCTTGCTCGGGAGTTTGGGGTCAGCCGGGAAACCGTCTATGTCTACCTTCGCGCTGGGGATTGAGCTGGCTGTAGACGATTCGGTGTGATTTAGAGGTGGATGCCTGCGGTGTCGATCAGTTCGACCCAGCGCGTTCGCTGGTCGGCGTCTTCCTGGATCGTTGGGGCCGGGGCGTAGACGTCTGCGTCGGATAGGGCGGTCAGGTTGAGCCCGGTGAGGTCGACGATGTCCTTGATGGGTACTTGGTAGGTGCGGTATGGTCCAAGCGGCGGGGGAGTGCCGTACATGCGGGCTGGGGCGCGGACCGTGTCAAGGTCGATGTCTTCGAACTGTGGACTTTGGTCGAGGATGAATCCGGCAGCGTGCAGAACGGTGGAGCCGTGCAGGGTCGTGGTCCATGCTGCGATCTTCCAGAATGCTTGCGGGATCTTCACCCCGCGGTATATCGGGTCCTGGATTGAGAGTACGGGGGCGGTGAAGACGCTGATGCGGTTACTGTTGGTGCGTGCGTAGGTGAGGACGTGGTCCTCGAGGCCGAGCCAGAGTTGTTTCGATTGGTTGAAGGCTGCGGCTTGGGGTGCGGCGTTGGTGTAGGCGAAGGTGTCGTAATTTGCTCGCCGGGCTGTCGTTGTGTCGCCCCAGACCGGGTCCAGGCGGCGGACGAGGTGCCCGCGGTCGAGGTCGTTTCTGGCGTAGAGACCCTCCCCGGCCTGTTCGTAGAGGGGGATCCGCGAGTCGAGGTGCCAGCCTGCGCCTCGGTCAACGGTGACGAGGTGATCCCCGTCGATGTTGACGCCGGTCGCGATCGCGAGGCGCCGCGCGGGGCCTAAGAGCACGGTGAAATGTGTGTAGAGCAGTTCACGAATCAGGGTTCCTGCGGGAGGGGCCGGGAGCGGCAGAGGAGTCGCAAGGAACTCGGCGTTGTATCCAGCGGGATAAAGTAATGCGGCGTGCATGGTGACAGTCAAGCAGCCCGAGCCGACGATTAGGCTGTCGGATTTCGACGGCGGTATTGATAGGGAAATTCTGTGTTGCGTACGCCATGTGAAATCGCCCTCTGACACGCCGTGCTGCAACCTCGAGCGGATTGTTCTTCTCTTCGGGGGGAGCGCCGGTGTCAGTGGACCGATCATCAACGTTGCTCTGTTGGGTGGAAGAAACCGTGCGATGAATCCGAATGCCACACTCTGTTAGATTCAAATCGGTCCCACCGACGACTGGACTGGTTTTTGGAAGCGTCGCCCGTTTTATGTGAAGGCCTGGTTTTTTACCGGCAATGGTCCGAGGAGGACACTCAATGACTGATAATTCGTTGAACAAGACTGAGCTTGTTGCGAAGGTTGCAGCCGATTCGGGACAGAGTCAGGCTGCAGTTGATGGCATTTTGAACACATTCTTTGAGACTCTTGCTGAGGCCGTGAAGAACGATAGCAAGGTCACTATCCTGGGATGGCTCGGGGTTGAGCGCACTGCAACTGCGGCGCGTATCGGTCGCAATCCGCAGACGGGTGAAGAGGTCGCCATCGCCGCAGGTCACCGCGTCCGGCTTACTGCCGGAAGCAGGCTTAAGGCTGCCGCCAAGTAAGGTTCCGCTTGCGGCGCTGACCAAGGCGCTGACCGAGGCGCCGATGAATTGGCAGTGTGCTGCTGAGTGGGTTGAAGATCAGCATGGTGATCGAGGGTGACTCCGTGTCGCAAACTTTCGTCCCGTAGCTGATTTTGCTTTACGAGGCTGGTGTGTTCCTGTTTGACAAATGTGTCAAGAAGTATGACTTCGTTGATATCAATGAGGCCTTCGCTGATAGTGAGAGCGGCGTGACGTTCGAGCGTGTTGTTATCTTCTAGATCTGCCTGTGGTCGTGTCCTGCTCATTCGCGGTAGGAGACACTGGCTGGTGGCACGTTTCGTGCAGCGGTTTCCGGCTGCACCAGTCATCCTCCTTACCGACGGTCCAAACCGGCACGTCTCCGATAGTCCGCGCACCAAGTGGTCGGATGTTGCTCCGTCAGCTACTACGGACGAACGGACGGACGGATGGGCGGGCGTGATCGGGTGAAAAGACGCTGAGCGAGTTTGAACCACTACCGACAACAATGACCAGGGCGAATGCTGGGTGCGGTGCCTCAGTATCGGCCCGACCTTATGTGTGATGGTTTGGTCGGCGTTTGAAATGGCGAGGGCCCACTGCGTTAGAGGTGGGCCCTCGCTCGTAGCCTATCCGACGCCGATGATCACACCGTCTTAAAGGCGAATTGAACGGGTTGTGTCCGGGCGTTGAGCTGGGCTGGCATTGGCTGATCTGATTGCTGGTCTGATTTGCGGGGTAGAGGGCCAAGTGCGCGTGGTCCTGGGTGGTGAAGAGTTTCCGACGAGTTCAGTGATAGCCACGAAAAAGCCCCGGCGTCACTGCACAGGGGGGCGGCGGTGAGGAATGTGTCGGGGCTAATCCGTGTGGAGTGGGATCCTCCACTGTTCACGGTAAGGGGGTGGGCTGGATACTGGCTGGGCAAGCCCCGCGTCGTGAAAAAGCGAACAGGCAGATCCTGGGGAGTGTCTCGGTAACGGTGTTTCCGGCGTTTTTCATTAGTAGGATTCTGCGTTCGGCCAGCGGTCACGGAAAGCGATGGCGAACGCGTTGAGAGCTGGCTTCCAACGCATCGTCCAACGAGCTCGGCCCGCTCCGGTGGGGTCGAGACTTCGAGTGACCAGATACAAGCATTTTAGAGCGGCCTGCTCGGTAGGGAAATGTCCTCGAGCCCGCACCGCCCGCCGATACCGTGCGTTGAGCGACTCGATCGCATTGGTGGAGCAGATCACCTGGTCTCATGTGGGCGGCCGTGAAGGGGCGGGCATATTGGCACGCGTACTCGTCGGAAACCAGGGCCGCCTCGAAAGTGACTTCGGCGGCTCGGTCGAGCGCGAAGCGCGCTAATTGGAGGCCCATGCCGAGACCTCGGAGTGCCGGATCGACGGCAACGCTGCGAATAAGAACGTGTTCGTTGTCGTCGCTGCGCTCGTAGACCGTGCTGGCGACGATGCGTCCGGTTTCGGCGTCGCGTGCCGTCCACAATCACACAGTGGGGGAATCGAGTCCGCTGAGCGTCAGGTCAGCGACACGAAGGAACGCGGTCACGTCGTCGAGATCTTGGGGCATCGTGAGTGTCAGGTCGAGCAGTGCTCCACGATATCGCTCGCGTAGAACGCCTGCCGGTCACCCATCTCTGGCCGGAATTGAATTCAGAACATGTTCGGAATAGTATGGCTTTATGACGACAACACTCAACCTGGCGGGGCAACGCGTCGTGCAGTCCTCGGAGCTGTCCCGCAACTCAGCAGCAGTGTTCGCTGCCGCAGAGGAAGCGCCCGTCGAAGTTTCTCGGCGTGATGGCGAATCCCTCATCCTTACGACGAAGCGGGAGGCTGCTGCCCACGAGCGGATCCTCGAGGTCGCCGCGCAGCTGATCGCCGTGTCGCTGGACGACAACGGCACGTTGGAGGACCGCCTCGCGCGCCCCTTCCCGTGGATCAAGCTTCTGAGTGTTCAGGATCAGAGAACGTGCGCCCGGGACATCATCGACACTGCCCGCGGGGCCTTCGTCGTCAATCAGCCCGGACGGATACTCACCGAGATCAGGGCCTGGCAGAACACCGCGGAGGCGGTCGCTGCCGGCTGGGGCCAGGATGAACCCGATTGGCTGCGCGAACCGGTGGCGGTCACGAAGCCCCGCCTCTAGTGTCTCCGAAGAAGGGTTCCGTTTCCCGGCCACTCAAATCATCGGACTTTGTGATCGAGCACACCACGAGTCAAGCCGCAACCGGATGGCGCGACATCGTCGCGACCCAGAAAAGCTCCGCTGCGGATGCCTGGGACCGACTCACGAAGGCACCCAACCAATCAGACCCCAAGTGTCACCAGCTCAAGGGCCAACTGGCAACTGTTGTTCGCGACGGCATCGTCCACGATCAATGGCAATATGAACTCTCCGGTGGGGCACGCATCTGGTTCTACATTGATGGCAAAACAGTAAAGATCGTCAACGTGTTCACGAAGCACCCCAACCAAACGAAGTAGGTGCCGGCGTCCACGACCGCCACTTCATCGGCTTTCCATCACCCGTCCCGCAAGAGGTTCGGCTTACGGAACGGAGCTCGGGAGATCGCGATTCACTCGGCGCGGCCAGTGCTTTCCGCCGCGTGGATGAACGTGCCCCACTGGCTAGCTAGTAGTTCTCACGAGCGGAATCTGACTCGCTCAGTGTGTCAGATGCACTCGCTCGGGGACACGCAGGCATGAACCTGGCGAAGCGCCGTAACTTCCGCGTCGCGATTCCTCGCCGGGTGGGCTTAGTAGGGGTTATTCACGGTCGAGACAAGGGCAGTTTGATTTCATCGACGTGTGTTTGCACGACTAATTCCCCGTCAATAGACTCGATTCCAGATAGATCCCATACCCATCGAGTCGTCCATTCCGAACCCGTCCCGCCCACGGAACGAACTTCCCGTCCGATGGATTGCATCGCCGCTGGAGCTACGACGCAAATTTCCGCCAGCACTCCATGGGCGCCGGATAAGGGAGGGGTGCCAGCGTAGCGGATTCCATTGCGCACGCTTGCTTCCAGATAGCGTTCTAAGGCGCGCTCGTAAACAGAATCGAATTCGCGCGTAGCTGCGGAAGAAACAGCCGTGACTTCCAGCACAATCGACTTGTCAGACCGCATTAGCCTCAGGACCGCCTCCACCCCGGACGCGGTCCTGACAATACTTATGCCGTCAGTCATTTTCGCCTGCAATCACGGAGCTTGGGCCTGAATGTTCTCCAGAAGTGTGTCCCCCGTATAGTACGAGGAAGCGATCGGGGTGCTGTAGCCCGACGTACTCATCGTTCCACTTTGTGTTGCAAGGATGACATAGGCGGTGATGATGCCGATGGACGGGCCGGACTGCCAGGCGCCATTTCCAGGTGTACCCGTCGGATCACGTTCAGGTTGTTCACGTTCGAGCCGTCGTACGGAACCCCGCTCGCATTTACGTCGATTGGCCACGTGCCATAAGGGTTTCTGCACGGGCAGTTGACGTAGATCGAAGCAGCGTCCTCGTGAATGCAGTTCCCGTACGCGGTCCCCCTTACGGGCACCGGAACTGGAATCTCGATCACACAGTGTGGGGACTCAACTAGGCTCGCGGAACATGAGCTCTAATTACTACGTGTATGTCTACATCGATCCGCGCAGCTACGAAGAGTTCTACTACGGAAAGGGCAAGGGGTCTCGCAAAGACGCCCATCTCTCGGATGTCAGTGACTCCGCAAAGGCCGCTCGGATCAAAGACATCCAAAATGAGGGTGAGCGACCCATCATTCGCGTCATCGCTAGCGGCCTGACTGAACACGAGGCCTTGATGGTCGAGACGACCCTCATTTGGAAGCTAGGCCGGACCCTTGACAACATCGCCTCCGGACACTTCGTCTCACGCTTCCGGAAGCCGAACACGTATCACAAGGAACTGGCCCATTTCGACTTCGAGAACGGCATCTACTATGTCAATGTCGGAGAGGGGGAATCCCGCAATTGGGATGACTGTCGGAAGTTTGGCTTCCTAACCGCTGGCGGCGACAACCCATCGTGGCGCAAACAAATCAGTTCGCTTGTAGAGGGTGACGTCGTGGCCGCCTATCTGAAGGGGCGTGGATACGTCGGCGTTGGTCGTGTGCGGCATCGCGCAGTTCCCTATTCACAGTTTCTGTACGGTGGCGTTCCCCTTGGAGCCCATGACCTCGTTCAGCCCAACCTTTCTCATGACGCAGCCGATTTGGAGACTTGCGAATACATCGTGTCGGTGGACTGGAGGGTGACTGTCCCACGTGAGGAGGCCAAGCGAATTAGCAAGAAGAAAGGGCACTACGCACCGCAAAGAATCCGCGCCTCGCTCGACGATCAGCCTGTCACCATCGCGTTTGTGGAAGAGGCTTTCGACGTGGACCTTAGGAGTCTGGCCGATAATGGCTGACGCCAACTGACCTTCAGATGTGCCCACGAGCAGGAATGTCAGACCTCGCGCATAGCGTTCCCCTTACGGGCGCAGATGAATTGGGCCGGTCGTGGGTGCATTCGTTTGGGCCTGCTACTACTTGATTTATATTGGAAACACTGGCGCGATGAGGTGATTATTGTGCGATCAAGCGTTGGTCGTTCTCTCGCGGAAGGATTTGCTGTCCGTCGATTTCGAGGATGACGTCGGCCAGCGCGGCGATGTCGTCCTTGTTGTGGCTGGTGAACAGGATTGTCTTTCCGGCAGCCTGGAAGTCACGCAGCAGCTGGAGAAGAATTGCTGAGCTGGATGCATCCAGGCCATTGAAGGGCTCATCGAGGATGAGGACTTGGGGATCTTCCATGAAGGCCTGGGCGAGGGACAATTTCTGTTTCATGCCTAGTGAGAAGGTGCGAACCTTTTTTGGCGAGCCGACGGGGAGTCCTATCTGCTCAAGAGCAGACCGAACCTCGGCTTTGCCGATTCGGTTCTGGATTTTGGCCAGGGTCAGGAGGTTCTTTTCCGCGGTTTCTCCGCCGAGATAGGCCGGGCCGTCAATGGTAACGCCGAATCGATCGGGGAAGGTTCTGTTGGCGGGTAGGAATTCCGGATCGATCCAGACTTCTCCGGAGTCGGGGATCACGAATCCGCAGATGATTTTCATGAGTACCGATTTGCCGGAGCCGTTGGCGCCCACGAGTCCATAGGTCTTGCCGCGTTCCAGGGTAATTGTGACGTCATTAAAGAGCACATTGCCCTTATAGGCTTTGCCCACGTTCCGTAGTTCGATGACGGCCTCGGCTTGGGTCATTTTCTCTCCGTTCATAGGACAACCAACCTTCTGCGGATCACAAGTGCGAGTAGTGCTCTGATCGCGAGGGACCAGACCAGAAGGGACGCTGTCGAGACGAGCACAGTGGCCCATCCTCCCGCGGTCAGATACATGTCCGCGGCCTGCACCGGCAGCCACGGTCCTAGTTGAATTTGAGGCGCGCTGAGCGCTGTGATCGTTCCCACTGCCATAAGGCCGGCGAGACGACGGCCGGACAGCAGCACGGCCGCAAACACTGCGGCTAGGTAGACGAGAAGCTGAAGTGTCCAATTCACCACGAAATGGAACAACCACAGCGGCGTGCTTCCTGCAGGGCCGCCGAAGTCTCTGCCCCCAAGGAGGACGTAGCTCACCGCGCTGCACGCGAGGATCGCAACGATGAAGAGCGCCGCGGCGATGGACTCGCGCATTGCGACGTGACGCGCCCATCGCGACATCGAGCCTTGCCGGATGAGAAGGAGGAGTGCCCATCCTGATCTGACTTCCGCCAGCCGGCTCGAGAATAGGAAGACGTAACCAACGAGCAGAACTATTCCGCCGGCGTACTGGAGGAGGGTCCCGCCGTCGCCGGAGAAGGCATCTTTTATCACGGCTTGGAAGCTGCGTGTCCATGGCTGCGATTGTGCGACAAGACCAAACACGATGGATGCGCTCAGAATCCCAAAGACGGCAGCTCCAGGGAGCCGGCGGCCTCGGTGTCGGGACCGGGAGTCCAGGTAGAGCGCGGCGACGACGATGGCCACGATCATCGCTCCGGCGGCAACCAATGCTCCGGCCGACCTGACCGGATCTGACGGCACAAATCGGAAAATCACATACGTCTGCGCGCTGAGGAAGGACCCCTCCGTGAACCCGCCCAGTGTGGCGGACGCAGCCCACACCCAGACGGCCAGAGCAGCCGTGACCCGCAGTGCAAAGGGCAGCCCCAGCATGGCCGCCGACATAACAGCGGCGTGAATGATCAGGAGAACGCCGGCGAGCTGCACGGATTGCAGGGCCAGAGCCACCCACGGGAGAATTCCATCCGTGCTGTATGCGGCAGTCACCGTTTCGGGCACCAGCAGGTGATGATCGCCTTGGGCGATGAGGGGCAGTCCTGCTGACGCGGTGAGGAGACCCACGAGCACGGCCGCAGCGGAGACGGCCAACGCCCGAGCTGAGGACTGGATCGACGACGTCAGTGCGGCTCGATAGCTCCCGTGCCGCGTCAATCGGTCCGGAGCGAGCTCGACGCGGGTCGACAGCACTGCACGTCCCAGCCAGGTCGGCACCAGGATGAAGAGCACGAACTGGGGACTGCAGAGCGTTTCCAAGACAACGTCAAGAACCTCAGGAGTGTGCAGAGGGGGAGCCTGCCGGGCGATGGTCGCACGACCATAGAGTCCGTATGCGCAGGCGAGCGCCGCGAGACCGATAAGTGACCCCACGACAAGCCGGGATGGCGGCGGAAAGGACTTCATTGAAGCGTTTCCAACCGCCGAACGTACACGAATACGTGCACCCACAGGGCCGCCACCACAGCGGCCAGGATCGCGGTCGGCACGATCGCCACCCACGCTGACGACTGAATCAGTCCGAATGGGAAAGCGGCATACAGCAGCCCATATTGCGGAGTTCCCAATAAAGCCGCGCCCACGGTCTGAACGAAGTAACCGAGAAAGGGAATGGCCAGGGCGAATACTCGGCTGCTGACCAGAACAAGACAGGCAGTACCGAAAGCCGCGTACAGTGCTGCGGAAAATCCGACCCAGACCGAATAGAAGGCACCGTAGGTCCAGGGGCCGTGGCCCAGCAGGGAGGAGAACGTCACGCGCGTGAGCGAATCCGTGGCGGCCTGAGCCGGCGTCATGTCATAAAGTTCGGGCTGAACCGACGGATTCCCGATCGCCGGCCAAACATAGAACGCTACGACAAAGGCCAGGAACGTGGATAGTCCAAACGTCACGAACGCGAGAAGCGACGCGACCAGTAGCTTCGAGCCGAGATAACGCCTGATACTCACGCGGACTCGCACAGCGACGATGTACCGATTCCCCATCTCCTGGTAGAGACGACTTGATGCGATGAAGACCACGAGGAGCGGGAAGATCAGCGCGATCGGGGAGGACATCATCACGGAGAACAGGTCCAGCCAATCCCTGAGCGCCACACCAACCGTGCCGTTGACGCCGCTAAGAGTCGGCACCATCAGAGCAACGATAATAAGAATGGCCACCGGCCATTTCAGTGAGGTACGCCACGCCAGCCCGAGAAGTCGGAGCCGTAACCTGAATAACCCACCCACCCTGTTATTCACAGGACGTCTCCGCTCCACTCGTCGATCGCCACGTCGCGCTCCGATGGGAACAGCCAGCCTGATGAGGGCGAATCCAGGAACGCGAAGTCGCCAACGCCCGACGATCTAACGCAAGCGCCGTAATGCGCCGTGCCGATGACTGCAACGCTGCCGCTGCCATTCAAGAAACCCGCACGCTCAGCTGATGCCAGCCCCGTTTTTCGTGAACTCTCCATCTTTACCCCCTGAGACCGATGCGTATTACAAACCACTCCATTACCTGATGATCCAAGGACAGTGTAATAAAAAGCAAGCCCGCCTGTTTTTTTAGGAATGCGGAGTACCGTGTTTATAGCAACCGATGGGATTTAGGAATGGCGCAACAAGAGCGAGCACGAGCCACGCGCGAGAAGATCGTGGATGGCGCCGCCCTTACGTTCTACCGCCTGGGATACGGACTGGCCACGACCGGCGACATTGCGAAAGAAGCTGGCGTAACACGCGGCGCGATGTATTTTCATTTCCAGTCGAAAGAAGACTTAGCCAGGGCCGTCATCGCGAAAGAACAATCGTTGGCACTGTCAGCGAGCAGCCACATTCACGCGAGGAATCGCAGCGCCCTGGAAACGATGATCATTCTCTGCGCTGACCTCGCCCAGCGGCTGTTAGCCGATCCGGTCGTCCGAGCGGGGGTGCGTTTGACGACGGAGGTGACGAACTTTGATCCCCCGCTTCGATCCCCTTATGACGAGTGGATGCGCACCTTCTCACACCTAGCCGCGCAGGCCATTACCGACGGCGACTTCGGAAGCGACGTCAACCCGGAGAAGTTTGCTCGATTCCTGATTCCCACGTTTACGGGAATCCAACTCGTCTCGGACACGTACACCGGGCGGGAAGACTTGCTGCAGCGCATGCGTGAAATGTGGGAGTACATTCTCCCCTCAGTAGTGCCTGCTAACAGACTCGAAATCGCCCGGGGATGGCTCGATGAGATTGTCCCCGACCTGACGGGCGACTAATCGCCAACGCGGTTGAACACCCGCGCTGGCGCGTCGCAACTGACTCAGCGGAGTGCTGGCGGTTGAGCGTGTCAAGTGGATCCTGCGCTCGTCCCGTAGGAGGTTCCCCTTCTGGGCTTCGCAGAAATGAGAAAATTGGATAATGACTGTGGGAACCGGCGATTTCGAGTTGACCATGGACGAACTGCGAGTCGTGGCACGCTTTGTGGTGGAGGCAGCAGAGGAAGTGCTTCCGGTGTTTGAGGCCGCCCATCCAGATGACCCTCGGCCACGCGCGGCCGTCGACGCTGCGTGGGAGTTTGTCAACGGCGCAAAGAGGACCAACCTGCAGCGTGCCGCACGAGAAGCCGCCACCGAATCAGGACGACTTGCCGCTCGCACCGCGGGCGACGCCGCAGCCGCCGCCTACCTGCACCCAATTGCGAAAGCCACTCAGGTGAGTCACATCCTGCGCGGTCCCGCAAGTGCGGCGCGTATCGCCGAGTTGGTCGCAGCTGACAATCCCGAGGCAGGCGACAACTTCGTTGAGCGAGCCAAAAACCACGCCACCCCAGTCCTGATTGATGTTCTCAGCCGTTATCCAAACGCACCAGAGGGAAAGAGTCGCGTCGATCACCTTATGAGCAAGTTTGGACTCCAAGCTACGCGAATCCCGCTGAGGGTTAGGGTTTCGAGACAGGTCGGGCTGTGAAGCTACTGGCCGCTTCGGCGCCGACCACGACGGCTAGAGCATTCTCTTGTCTTGGGCAGGACGGGCGACACGTTGACCTGAGTGTGGCGTGTGAATGTTCACCATTATCGCCTGGTCACTGCCAGCGTTGAGGGACGGGCCTGCATTGGCGGGTCTGTGACTGAAACACACCAGGAAGCAGAACTAGATGAAATTTCTTAGAAACTCCCTGACAATTACCGCACTAGCCGCCGTGGGAGTGTTGTTAAGTTGACGAGTAGTCCGACTTGGTACGGGTAGTCCACGTTGTTGGTACTGCCGTTCCACGGAGTTGGTACTGCGGCCATCTTGATTTGATCCCTTGAAAGGACGGCACCACATCGGGTGGTGCCGATTCCTAACGGAGGAGACATTGATGGCGAACTACAAGGCCATTACAGCGTTGGTGTTCGAGGGTCGCAGCTACGACGAAATCGCGGGCCTGGTGGGGTGTTCACGCCGGGACATCTCGTTGGTGAAAAAGACCGTCACGGCAAATGGGCTGACCGCCGCGACGACCGCGACGATGAGCGACGAGCAGTGGGCGGAACTGTTTCCCGATCGGCGCCGAAGCGTGTCGGAAGCATTCGTTCAGCCGGACTTCGCGGGGACGTTGAGGTCGATGAAGAACAACAAACACTTCACCCTGCAGCAGGGTTGGCGAATGTATGTGGGGTTGGACTCTGCCAAGCCAGCCCAAAAGTATGGGTACTCGCGGTACTGCGAGCTCTTCGCAGAGTACGTCGACACCCACGACGTCGTCGCGACGCTGCACCACGATCCGGGCCGAGCACTGCTCGTGGACTGGGCCGGCGACACCCTGCCGGTAACTGATATGGCCACCGGAGAGATCCGCAAGGGCTACCTGTTCGTCGCAGTCCTCCCGTTCTCCGGGGTCATTTACTGCTCGGCCTTTGCCGACATGAAGCAGGATTCGTGGAACAACGCCCACGTCCAGGCCTTCGAGTTTCTCGGGGGTTCCACCCAGATAATTGTCCCGGACAACGCGGCGACCGCGACCCATCGAAAGGTTAAGGGTGACAGCGCCCGCGTCGTCCAGGCCCGATACCAGGAGCTGGCCGAGCACTATTCCACCGCCGTGGTCCCGGCCCTCGTCCGCCGCCCTCGCGACAAAGCCGCCGCAGAATCTGCGGTAAATACCATTAATAAACGAGTAATAGGCTACCTCGCCGAAGAATCATGGACAACCTTCGAGGAGCTCAATGCTGCGATCGAGGAACGGATGGTCGAAGTCAACGAGCAGATGCGCCGGGCGGACGGCACCACCCGGGCCGAACGGTTCCGCGCCGACGAAGCCGAATTGCTCCAGCCGTTGCCGGCGCACCGCTTTGACACCGTCGCGTGGAAGCAGCTGAAGGTGGGACGGAATTACCACGTCACCGCCGATTACCAGCACTACTCGGTGCCCTACAAGCTGGCCGGACAGATCCTCCGGGTGCGCCTGACCGGCGTCACCGTCACCGTCTTCGACGGCGAGACAGTCGTCTGTGAGCACTCGCGCAAGTCCGGCCGCAAGGGCCAGTACTCCACGATCGTCGAGCACGCTCCCGAGCGGCATCAGGACCTCGAGGGGTTGTGGACACGGCAGTGGTTCGTGCACCGCGCCAAGAGCTTCGGGCCGGCGACCGTGACGGTGATCGAGATGATTTTGGACCGCTCCGTTATCGAAGCGCAGGCCTACCTCGACTGCCAAAACATCCTGATGACCTTGGGCAAGAGCAACAAGCAGCGACTGGAATCGGCCTGCCAGCAGATCGTCAACCAGCGCGGTTACCCGACTTACACCACGCTGAAACGCATCATCGCGTCCATCACCGGCGACAAGAAGCAAAGCCACCCGCTGGTGCCGGCGGCCACCAATAAGAAGAGCCCGACCGGGCCCGCCTTCGTCCCCAGCGTCCTGGTCCGCGGGGCCGATTACTACAAGGATCGCGGATGAGTGCCAGCGTGTTCACCAGCGTCGACCACGACAAATTCAAGGCCCTCCGCATCACGCACCTCGCGGCACGATTCGAAGAACTCATCCAAGACGAAGCCAACGATACGGCCGCACCCGAGGAGCTGTTCCTCACCGCGGTCAACGACGCCCTGGACTTTCGCCGCTCGATCCGGATCGAGAAACTGATTCGACAGGCCGGGTTCCCGATCCCGGACGCCTCAGTCGCTGAGCTGAACTACCCGCCGGGACGCAACATCACCCCGCTGCGAATGAAACGCTACGCCGCCCACCAATGGAAGGCCGACCCGACGAACCTGCTCATCATCTCGCCAACCGGCGGCGGCAAAACCTATCTCGCCTGCGCGATCGGCATCGCCGCCTGCCACACCGAACACAGCGTCTATTACACCCGGATGGATGACCTGGCCCGCAAGCTGGTCATCGCTCGAGGCGACGGGATCGGCCACCAGAACCTACTCAATAAGCTCAGCGACGTCGATTTGCTCATAATCGACGACTTCTTAACGGTGGGGATCGACCCCAATGCGGCCAGTGATCTCTTCTCCATCCTGGCCAACCGTGACCACCGGCTGCCGACCATCATCGTCAGCCAATCCGGGCCGGCCTACTGGGTCGAGGCCCTGCCAGACCGGATAGCCGCCGACTCCACCGTCAACCGGCTCGCCAGCCAGGCCCGCACCCTCAACCTCGGCGAGGTCGACATGCGACGCCTCCGCAGCGACGACGCGAAGGCCGCCAAGGACTACTGGGAGTAAACGCCCAGACCCGCGTCGAGACGGTCCGGCCGGGCTGGCCACATCGCCAGCCCGGCCAGTACCACCTCCGTGGAATAGCAGTACCAACTACGTGGACTACCCGTACCAAATACGACTATCCGCCAAAGTCCCGTCGCCGCTTCCGCAACCGCCGACCCGGGTTCACCCGGTACGGCAGAACAGGCGTGCTCTGCAGCAGCCTCTGCCGCGCTCGAAAATGGCAACTTTATCGCTGCAACGACAGCCTTCGATTTCACCTGCGCCGCAGGAGAAGTGACAGTGACAGCAACCGGGAATGACGGCACTGTCACGACTCTGACTGAGGAGGTTACCGACACCAGCGCTCGATCGCTCAACACTCAAGCTCAGGCGAATACTTGCACCATCGCCGGCGCACCGACCCGAACGATCGTAAGTGAGTTACAGGTAAACATGGAGTTCTGCGTGATCTACGGGCAGAACGAGCATCCGACGAACGGTTCGTGGGCGCGTTCCATTCAAACCGACTGGATAGCCTTCCCTGGCTTTCCTTCAGTGCAGAATCGGATCAACGTGATTCCTAGTGAGGGGTCTCCGACACTTACGGGCACTATTACGGTGCAGCAGCAGCGAGGGATCGCTCCTCCTTTGGAGTTGACCAGCGCCATCTTCACGGTCAGCAACGGGGCACCCGTTACCGGTTTCCTGGTGGGCGGCATTACCGAGGGTGGCTCCCACTCCGTCAAAATGGGGGACCTTCAGGTGTCAGACCCAACCTATGGATTCGATGCTCTTGTCGACAACCCGGACGTCGTAACTCCGCGGTTCTCCTGTGACACGGCCGACCAGCGGTGCTTCTACCCGAATGGCCAAGAAGCTGGCCTCTAGCTAGCCGGCCAGAATCGGTCTTGTGCGGGCTCGACACCTTCGTACGTCAGCCAGAGCGACGAGGTGTCGAGCTCCACGACTGCACGACGCGCGACATCAATGACAAGACGACCAGCATCGTCGGGGTCCTTCTTGTTGACGAGATCCACAGTCAGGCGCTCTCCGTCCTCGACGGCTTTCACCATCCGATAGGTGTCGCTTCGTCGTCCCCACACACTGAGCGACATCGGAAAGGCCAGCCGCGCAGGTATCGCTTCCCCATGAAACTGATAGGGATAAACCACTTCAGGGATACCCCCTGTGATTCGCTCGCGACGATAATCGTCGTACGACGAGACGCGCCCCGTCGCCAGATCAGTGAGGAAATAAGACGAGTGACAAGGTTCGGCGTGCACCTCGTACGAGGATGATTCATCGTCGAAGCGCGAGCGTTTTACAGCGATACAACGAAATGTAGATACCAGACGCCACTCGGTCAGTATCGCAATGGCTTTCCACTCAATTTCACCCATACCTCCAACCTAAAGAAGTCGGCGATGGAAACCCACCCAAGGAGAATCCTTCTGACCGGATGCACAGGTCAACTCGAGCTGGCCAACACGTGGACGAATCCCGCCGAAGACCGGGGAAAACTGCACTAACACACCCCCTCCAGACGCCGGGAGTTCTCCGTCTTAGCTAAGCAATCATGAGTCGGGCTCGCCCTCACAGATACTGCGCGCCTGACTCGGGTCGGGAACTGCGCCCAGCGCCGTGTCCAGTGCGCCGGCGCGTCTCAATCCCCGTGACACGTCGCCGAGGCCCCACGGGTCATTCGTTGCCTCGTTGCACTCATCCGGACTCGTCCCGCAAGGGGTTCCCCTTGCGGGAATGGCGCAAAATCGGCTGTTCGGCTCGGCTGGTGGGCGTCCGCCTTGGTGCCGAGATAGTCCATTCACCGCAGGACCTGTGGAAGCCGTTGAACCGGTCGGCTAATGACGATCGCGGCGCCTTCGCCGTATTTTTGGACGGACAGGCCGCGCTAGTGCAAGGATGAGCCATTCGTACGTACGCGCATTCTTAAGGGGGGAACAGTCCACGCCATGACCAGATCGACTCGGGGCACGTTTGAGCCGTCACTCATCGGGGCGGGACTCCTGCTTGTCGTGAGCCCAGTCATTCTCTATTGGTTCATTCACGGCGATCCAGACCGATATCTCTGGATCATCAGCGGGCCCGCCCCATTCAGCAGCTTCGGGAGCGGACCGTTCCAGCTCTACTTATACGCCGGCCTGGTCATTGCAGGCAGCCTTCTCATTACGACCGCCTTGGTCGCCAAGAGGCGCCGACGCGTCCGGTAAACGCCCCAGCGCTAACGGTCGCGGTTTCGGACGCGCTTACAACAAGACGACACGACATGAACTAGCCAAAATCAGCCTGGGTCCGGCGGCCATCAGCGAAACGCTCGAGTTCGAGTGTCCCGGATGACGTTCGGTTTGCGGGCGCGAGGTGTTGCGGTCTGGCCGAGCAGTCTGGAATCAGGACTGCGGTATCACGAAGTGCGCAACGACGGTCAAGACCAGGATGATCGGAACGGCAAACACTATCCGTCGCGACTGTCCGCCCAGCCACCGGTTTGATCTGGGCCGGAGCAGCAGCCCAACCAATACGGTCGCCAGCAGCGCGAACAGGAGGCCTGCGCTGATCAGCGACGCACGGACGGGCAACAACTGTGGCGGGCACACCGCCGGAAGACTGGCCGCGCAAGCCCAACTGGGAAGGACCGGTTGCGCCATCCAGAGTACGAGTAATCCTAGGAGTACGGTCCCCACTGCGACGGCGGGGGAGCGCGTGGCGCCAACGGTCTGGATGGGCATAGAGCCAGACTATCGATCAAGCACTACTGCGGCGCGACGGCTGCGGCGCTTGATTCTCAACGAGCTCATTCTTCAACCACACGTACAACACCTCACAAAAATCGAGTGTTGCGACGACCCCTTGAAACTGCCCTAGGGTTACGAGACGCTACATGGTGGGAGGAATGAGCACCAAAAGGGCGCTTTCTAGCCGCCGACACAGCAGTCCCGCACCCCCGTAGAGGGGGACGCCGGCCCCGAAGCGGCGGGCGAAGCCGCCACCTACCTACCTGGCCGACGTCGCCCGGTAGCCCGCTTACGGGAGGACGTGCCCGGCCGCAGTGAAAAGGCGGTACCACTCCTCACGGCTAAGCGGAATGTCGGAGCCCGCGGCAGATTCCAGCACCCGCGCAGGCTTGGTCGTCCCGAGCACCACCTGCATGTTGGCCGGGTGCCTGGTAATCCAGGCGACCGCGATCCCGGTCGGTGTGACACCGTGCGCGGCGGCGATCTCGTCAAGAGCATCGTTTAGCGGGCCAAAGTTCTCCCGGTCACCGATGAACACACCGTCGAAGAAGCCCTTCTGGAACGGCGACCACGCCTGCAGCGTGATGTCGTTCAGCCTGCTGTACTCGAGGATGCCGTTGTCCCGGTCAATCGACTGGTCAAGTCCCGCCATGTTGGCGGCGATTCCCTGGGCGATCAACGGCGAGTGGGTGATGCTCAGCTGCACCTGGTTGAAAGCGAGCGGCTGGTTGACCGAACGCTTCAACAGTTCGACCAGCCCCGGCGTCTGGTTGGACACGCCGAAGTTGCGCACCTTGCCGGCGGCGTGCAGCGCGTCGAACGCCGCGGCGACCTCGGCGGGCTCGACCAGGGTGTCCGGACGGTGGAGCAGCAGGATGTCCATGTAGTCGGTGTTCAGCGCCGCGAGGGACTCGTCGACCGAGCGCAAGATGTGCTCCTTCGAGAAGTCGAAGAAGCCCTGGCGGATGCCGACCTTCGACTGGATGATGACCGACTCGCGCTCGGCGGCAGTGAACGTGACCGCGTCACCGAACCGCTTCTCGCATCCGTGCGCCCCACCATAAACGTCGGCATGGTCGAAAAAGTTGATCCCGGCATCCCTGGCGGTGCCGACAAGGGTGCGGATCTCCTCGTCCTCCATTTCAGAGATCCGCATCAATCCGAGGATGACGTTGGATGCTTGCAGATTCGTCTGTGGAGGTGTGAATGTCTTCATTGATCCATCCTGCCCTATTACGTGTCGTCACTCTGCGCCGTGCCTGCGCGCTGATACGCGCCTCGAACGTAGGCGAGGTTGTCACGGGTGGACTCTTCCAGTGGCAATTCGGTCGAGACGTGACGTGCCCTGTCAGCGCTCTTCGAAAAATCGGCCAGTTAATGCTAGAACTCACCCGGCACTACTGGCCCCATTTTCGCCTCCGCGTTAACATTGCGCGACGAGGCACCGCCCGGAACGACTCTGAAATCTGTCTCGTAACTAGAGTGTGTCGAAACCCATGAGATACAAGACGCTGACTGCCCTTTGACGCAACGCGGAGAACCGGGTCGATGCGCCAAACAGCGATCACAGAACGCCGCCACTAAGCGCTAACAGTCACAGACGCCGCGATCAAAACTAGGGGTCAAAACCTGTTGCCGATCAAAACTTGGCTAGAGGTTTTTGACCTTTTCCGGTAGAATTGGATCACAGACGCATACGACAGTTTTAGAGGGGACCGGATCATGGCCAACAGCGCACGTTTCGACGAGCAGTGGCCGGAACTCTTCGCTCCGCTGAGTTTCGCGCAGCGCCACGGAGTCCTCAATACACTCGCGAGCGGTTGGCATGAGGGTTGGGTACCGAACCGCGAGGACGTTGCAGACCTCATTGACTTCACGCTGGGCGCGATCGATGAAGCAGAGTACGACCGCCGGAGCGAGGCGAAGCCCCGCCGGCGCACTGCCGCTCTCGCTGGCTGATGCCGGCGGATTCGCTCGAGCACAAATGGGACGCATACCTTTGGGAGCCAGGCGGGCGAGTTCTTCGCAACAAACTCGGCGAGCATGACTACGCCGAGTTGGCGCGCCGTGAGCACAAGGAGACGTTCAAGCAGAGTCAGAAGATCCGCGATGGGCGTATCGAGATCCCTCGTACCTTCGACGCGGATCATCTGCGTGCTATTCACAAGGCGCAGTTCAGTGGAATCTTCGAGTGGGCGGGGGAGTATCGCACTGTTCCGATCTTCAAGGGAACCCCTGGGGGTTTTGCAGAGGTGAAGCAGATCGACCGCTACTTGGGAGACGTACGCCGCATAATCGCGGCGACGCCGTGGGAATCCGTAGATCGAGACCAGTTCGCGGCCGCGGCCGCGAACGTATTCGCCTATGTCAACCAGGCGCACCCGTTCCGTGAGGGCAACGGCAGAGCGTCCAAACTGTTCATGGAACATGTTGCCGATCGGTCACAGTTCTCGATCGACTACACGCGGGTTGCCCCCGATCGGTGGAATGAAGCGTCGAAATACTCGGGCCCGAATCTGGGCGAATACCGGCCGGTGCCCGACACACTCGTGCCGGTGTTCTATGAGCTGGCGCAGCCGCGTGGATCTGTACCTATGCGACCGCAGACTTCAAGCGAGCTGCGCTTGGCGCTCTACCGCAGCGAGTCGGCGAGGTCGCCCACTGAGGCAGTGAAGAAGGCACCTGCGGATGCAGGCAGGGCGCACCGCAGCAGCCACGACACGCGGCGGGGAAACTCATTCGAACGAGGGGACTAGGGCGCATGGTGATCATTGGATACGCGCGTGTCAGCACGCGCGAGCAGAACCCTGGTCAGCAGGAGGCAGCGTTGACAGCGGCCGGCGCCGAGCGCATCTATGTCGACCGGGGCCAGTCGAGCAGCAAGACCTCGCGCCCTGAGTTCGACAAGTGCCTGGATCACCTTCGGAAGGGGGACGTTCTGCTGGTCTATCGCCTCGACCGTCTCGGCTCCGACACGCACCTTATCTCTCTTATCAACGAGTTCGGTGATCGTGGTATCGACCTCCGGTCGCTGACCGAACCTGCAATCGACACCACAAGCCCCATGGGTAAGGCGCTGTATGGCATCGTTGCCGTATTTGCGCAGCTGCGCGTCGACACGATCAGGCAGAACACCAGAGATGGTCTCGCCCACGCCAGGTCAGAGGGACGCGTCGGTGGCCGGCCCACGGTGATGACGCCCGATCGTATCGCCGTGGCCGTCGATATGCGCGAGAAGGGCGCGAAAATCGAGGCGATCGCCGAGACACTCCGCGTCGGCACGGCGACCGTCCGTCGCGCATTGAAGAAGGCCGCCGCTGACGCCATGGAGCCGACGGATGCGCCTATTGCGCAGTCTGTGACGAACGCCACCGCATAACGTCAGCCGTGTTGTAGCGCACGAGGCCCAAGCCGATTCGGTGGAAGGTGGGCCCGGTGTTGCCGCTTCTCATCGTCACGAGTTCTGTGAGTGAGATGCCCAGGGCGTCGCTGGCTTGGCCCGGTGTCATTAGAGGTGAGGCCGGTGAGGCCGAGGTTACTGTGATCATTTGGCGTGGTCCTTTGTGAGCGTGTCGATGATGGTCACGTAGTTGGTTCCGGTGACGGTGAGTGTGCTGGCGAGGGTGTAGCCGGTGCGGCCGTGTGCGCGCAGGTCGTTGGGGCGTTCTGCGATCTTTTGTGCGCGCGCCGCGTGTTCCACGTCGCTGACGGGCATGGTCGTTGGCAGGGTCGTGAAGTCCATCTCAGGGCGCCTATTTGCTGGCGAGGGACGGGTGGTCGCGTAGTGCCGCTATCTTCGCGATCCAGTCGGGTCGGAAGCCTGAGCAGGACACCACGCGGGTAACGACAACGGGCGCTGAGGTGTAGCTGAACTGTTGCATCAGGTCGCTGGCTCGCTCGTCGGTTGTGAGGTCGATCACGCTGTATGGCAGGCCGGCCGCGTCGAGGGCTCGGGTGGTCATCGTGCATTGCATGCAGTTCGGCAGCGTGTACACGGTGAGCGGTTCAATCATGGTGTGGTCCTCTCTTATAACCCCATTGCCTTTTGGCGCACGCCGCTTTACAGCGTCACGGGTGAATTGGCCAGGGATCGTGGAATACCGCAAGGGAGCGCAGCGAATGAGGATATGCCGCGAAAGCCCTTGCCAAGAGAGGAATGGTGCGTACGATAAACAGCCGAAAAGGCAACGCAAGTTGCACGAATAGGCCCCGTCGAGCTGTGCTCGACGGGGCTTCTTCGTTACAGGTATGGGGCCGGAGGCTACGCTTCAGTGTTTGGGGTCGTGACCGGGGCAGTGGTGCGTCGTTTGCGTGCTTTCGGGGTGGACTGACCGGGAGCTTTCACGCCGGTAGCGCGGAGGTCTTTTTCGCTCCATCCGGAAGCCAGGGCTGCAGTCCACGCGTGTTCGTGAGCGAGGGTCGCCAGCTTCAGTTGCTGGTCTGCGATGTCGTATTCGTTGCCGGCATCGGCGAGTACTCGTACGGCTTCTACGCGGGCGTCCACGTTTGCTTCGATGATTGCCCGCGCTCGGGCTGCTGCATCTTCTGGTTTCACATTCGCATCGCTCATGCTCACCAGGCTACAGGCCTGACACACGCCTCGGCCGAGTGCGCCTCAGCCTCCTTTCGCCGAAGCACCAAGAATGGAAACGTGCCATACCGGCGGTGCCGATTTGGAGCAAGCTATACATTTACCGGTGGTAAATGGCTTTGAATTCTGGACGCCGCGCGCCGGAATTGGCATACTGGTTGTATGTCCCCGGTTTCCGGGGGCGCTGCGCTGGGCAGGAGGAGGCGAACACGTTGACGGAGAAGAACGAGCGTCGCTTGTTTGGTCGTCAGCGTCGGGCCAATGTTGATGGTGGGCGACAGAAGAGTTACCGGGTGTACGTGACGGTTGAGGAGGATGCTCAGTTGCGTGCTCGTGCGGTGGTTGCTGATGTGACGGTGCCGCGTTTGTTGTTCGAGTCTGCGATGAACGCGAACATTGAGACGACGACGGATCGTAAGGGTGCGATTGCGGAGTTGTTCGTGGTGACCAGGTTGATGGCGAATGTCTCGAACAACGTCAACCAGTTGGCGAAGTTCGCGAATACGGAGGGCCAGTTTCCGGACACGGCTGTCGTTGTTGTGGCTGAGTACCGTGCTCTTGCGGTCAAGGTTGAGGACGTTATTGACAGGCTGGCCGAGTCATGATGCCGAACATTCGGCGGGGTGGCCAGATGGGTGGCCTGATGGTCTACCTGGCTGGGGGTGGGCGGCACAATGAGCATGAGGAGCAGCACCTTGTTGCGGGTGATTCCGCGATCATGGCGCAGCACGGTTACAGCGTGTTGGACACCAACAGTGCTTTGGCGATTGCGCGGAGCCTGGACGCTCCACGCCGTGCATTCGATGTTGAGGTGCTGCGAATGGTGAAGGATTCCGACCCTGTTACGGGCGCGGTGACAAGTAAACGTGTCGCCGGGGATGTATGGCATTGCTCGCTGTCGTTACGCGCCGAAGAGGGACAGCTCTCGGATGAGAAATGGGGAACGATCGCAGAGGACTTCGCGGATCGGATGGGCTTTACCGAGAGCAGTGGAAAGGCCGCGTGCCGGTGGGTTGCGGTGCGTCACGGGCTGTCCGCGAACGGTAATGATCACATTCACCTGGCGGTGTCTTTGGTGCGTGAGGACGGTACCAAAGCGACGACGCACAATGACTTCACGCGCGCCCAGGAGGTGTGCCGCGACCTGGAACGCGACTATGGGCTCGAGCAGTTGGAGAGCCGCGGTCTGGGGCTCGGAGAGCGCGGCGTGAAGCCTGCCGAGCGCGAGCGTGCCACGCGTTCGAACGCCGCTGAAGTGGACGCTCACAAGATGGAGCGTTCTGTCCGGGCCGCGGCGACCGCCTCGGTCGATGAGGGTGAATTTGTTCGGCGGCTGCGTCGTGGCGGTGTACTCATTCGGCCTCGCTACGCGGCCGGTCGCGATGACGTTGTTGCGGGCTATTCGGTAGCGGTTAGGCCTCCGGTTGGCGAGAAGCCGATTTGGTATGGGGGTGGCCGTCTGGCTCGTGACCTCACTTTGCCCAGGCTCCGGGAGGGGTGGCCAGATAGCCCCCAGACGGCGCAGGGGGCCGTGGATGAGTGGCGGGCCACGGCGAAGAACCCGTGGGAGTACCGATCTGTCGCTCCGGGCCGGGAAGAGTCGACGCCGTCGCCGGAGATGTGGAAGCAGTACAGCGACGAAATTGGTCAGCTGCGCAAGCAGCTCCGTGACGTTCCCGTGACGGATCGGGCTACGTGGGCGCATGTCGCCCGTGAGACGGCCGGTGCCTTCGCCGCGTGGTCGCAGCGCGTTGAGACGACACCGGGGCCACTCGCGCAGACATCGCGGGAGTTGGCCCGGTCGGCGCATCTTCGGGCGTACCAGTCCCGGCCAAAACCGGCCCAGCTGGGGTCGGCGTCAAACGCTGCCATGATTCTCATGCAGGCAGCTAGCGGTGGTCAGGGAACGATGGCTGAGGCGATCATGCTCCGGCAGCTGGGCCGGGTGTCGGTGGCGATTCTTGACATGCACAGCGCGGTCGGTGACGCCCACCGGGCCGAGCAAGTCACGCTGATGCTGCGTAACCAGTTCGCCGCGATCACCGATCGGCTGCCGGCTGTCCCCAGCAAGACCGTACAGCCGGACTCACGCACGCAGACACGTGAGGTTCCGGTCGTCATGCGACAGGCGACCGACGGGCTCGCGGCGCCGGGAACCGGTTCGCCGGTGCCAACCAAGCTGCAACCCACCAAGCGCAAGATCCCAGCTACTCCGCGCGAGCGTGACGGTCTGGGCAGAGACTAGACGAAAGGAAGATCATGGCCGAAGAAACTGACGGTGTTGGCGAGACGTTCGACGATGCGCTGCGCATCGCACTGACCATTGCGTCACAGTTCGGAGAACGCATCGCCCGGCTGCGCGAGCAGCTGGCACGACAGCGCGAAGCAAGCGCAACCCAGGAGGCGCGCGAGCTGGAAGCACGCTTCGAGGCTGAGCGTGGAGCCGCCCGAGCTAGTCTCGCACCGGTTGCGCAACCCGAGTGGTGGGATCAAGCCAGCCCCGAGGACATAGCCGGCGTCCATGAGACTGCTACGGCTTGGCGCGACTTCGACGACGTTGCCCGTGACGCCGGCGACACCATCAAGCACGAAGTGCAGGAACGCTACGGCATCGACATCGACGCCCCCGGAGCGGACCCCGCTGCAGTTGCTGCGGCACTCCGGGACGCTGAGCGCGACCGTGCCGATGCCGCTACCGAGCGGCAGCGAGCGGGCGACGACCTCACCGCGAGCCAGCTCCTCTTCGCCAACGCCGACCGTCACGAACGCGAAGCCCAGGAAACGGCCGACCGCGACTGGACTACCAGCGAACTCGACGGAGCCGACAGTACCGACCTCAACACTCGCGACGACGACCGCAAGCAGGCCGCCGAAGCCACCGACCAGGCGCGCGTCGAGAGCGGCTCGGGGGAACTGGAAGACGACAGCTCAGAGCGTCGCGAACGATTCGCCGCGAGCCTTGAAGGCAAAGCAGACCAGCAGACCGTCAACGCACGAATCCTCGCAGACGGTGAAAACGCCAAGCACCCGCGAGAAGCAGTCACGTCCCAGCCAGGGAAGACCGCCAAACCACGCCGCAATAGCAAGAGCAACGTGCAACAACGTGACCGGGGCGGGCTCTCCCGGTAATCGTGGGGCGCGCGGATGTTTCTCCCCGTTGATCTGGTGACTCCATCCTCTTATCGGCGTTGTCGGATCTCATCCTCTACGACATCGCATCAGGATGATTGGATCATGCCCGGCGACGCCACCGTTCAAAGTTAGGAAATTGGTCGGGTGAGTCTCGAATTTTGGCTTTCGACGTCGGTGGGGCCGACGAGGGCTTGCCAGACAGGTACGAACGCGGTGGCGCTCCAGGCCTGCGGGCGGCATGCGGTCGGGTACGCGATCGGCTCGGCGTCGCCGCTGTACAGCTCGGGGATGTGGTAATCGAACCGCTCTGCGGCATCGAGGAGCTGTCCGGCGAGCGTCCGTGCGTGGCTGCCGAACCCGGCTTTCATTAGACCGCTGATGATGATCGCAGTGTCGTGCGGCCACACGCTGCCGCAGTGGTAGGAGAGCCGCCAATAACCAGCTTCGTCGGCGCTCAGCGTGCGCACGCCGAAGCCGCTGGCCATTCGGTCGGACAGGAGTAGGTCGGCGATCAGACGTTCCTCGTCGGCATCGAGCAGCCCGGTTCCGAGCAGGAGACCGATGTTTGAGCTCACCGAGGCGACAGGGCGCTTCGCGCCGTCGAGGGCGATGGCGGGGAAGCGTAGGCCATCGCGTTCAACCCAGAACTGCGCACGGAAACGCGAGCGGATCGCACCCGCGTACGCGAGCCACTCGTCCGCGCCCGGCTCCTTGAAGGCATCGAGCAGCGCCGCGGCGCCGAGCGCGGCCTCGCATGCGTAGGCCTGCGCCTCGCAGAGTGCGATCGGGCCCTCGGCGCGGGTACCGTCGTGGTGACGGACCGCGTCGATTGAGTCCTTCCAACCCTGGTTGGCCAAGCCTCGTCCGCTGAGGTCGATGTACTCGAGGAATCCGTCGCCGTCGCTGTCTGCCGAATCGCGCAGCCAGCTGAGCGCGCGCAGCAGGCTGGGCAGCAGGGAACGGAGATCCTCGGCCGGGACACCGGCCTGCCACGTGTCATGAAGGAGGCAGATCCACAGGGTCGTGGCGTCGATCGAGCCGTAGTACACCGGTGGCAGGACGATGCCTTCGCGTGGGACCCGCAGGGGTGCGGCGCGCAGTTCGTGCAGGATCTTGCCAGGCGCCTCAGCGCCGATCGGGTCCACCTTGGTTCCTTGGCGTCGGGCCAGGGCACTGAGGGTTCCGAGGGCGAGGTCGGTACCGAGAGGCAGTAGCAGGCGCGCAGCTGTGATCGAGTCGCGGCCGAACAGAGTGAGATACCAAGGGGCTCCGGCTGCGAGGAACGGCTCATCCGGATGGTCGGTCGCGACCATCCGGAGGCCGGTCAGGTCAGCTGAGGCGGTCGATACCCACCGGTCGAGGCGCAGGTTTCCCGTGGGTTCTGGCTCAGCCCACAACGGATCCGTGGTGCCCGCGGTCACTGCGGCCGTATCGGCGATGGCCAGGTCGAGCTGCACCTCTGTGGTGTTGCCCGGTTCGACGGCAATCGGCCAGGTCGCGGTGACGCGGTCGCCGTCGAGCTGCAGGACGCCGTCGTCGGCGGTGATATCGAGAGTGCGGGTGTCCTGGGTGATCGTGAGTCGGGAGCCCTGCCACGATGCGTTGAACGGCGCGGTGATGTTGTTGCCAGCGCGCACGAGGTCGAGGGATGCAAAAGCGAGGGTGACAGCGAGGGTGATCTCCGTCCGGACCGTCTGACTGGTTGCGTTGACGAGTTGCACCGTCTCGGTCGTGCCGCCCGGGCGCACGGCGCGAGTGTGCTCGGTGACCACGCGGGGATCCTTGGTGGTGTCGTCGAGGTGCGGGCAGACGCCGGTGAAAACGGCGCGGGCGGTGGTTTGGTGCAGGCCGAGTGGTTCGGGTCGCCGTTCGTCGATGGTCAGCTCGATCCCGGTGGCTATGCGCCAGTCCCCGTGGTAAAGACCGGCGAACGTGCCCGGCCGGGTCGTGCCGTCGAACTCGGACCACACCTGCGTGGGCGCGGCGAGCAAGACGAGCCGGTTGTTCAGCATCGGGACGCCGGAGCGCGCGGCGGGGTCGGGCATCAGATCGATCTTCCCTGGGAAACGGCGACGGCGGCGCCTTGCTCGGCGAGAGAGCGTCGGCAAGCGTCGATCAGGTCGGCGAGCTCGGCACCGCGGAGGGCGTCCGCCGTCACAGGCGATCCGGATCGCGCCGCGCGGGCGAACTCTTCGCGAAGCTGCGCGAACGCGGGCGCCATGTCAACGCCGGCGGTATCGAGCGTTTCGCGCCCTGACGGCCCGGAGGTTATCAGCGTGGTCGCGGGGCGCGTGCGGACGCAGCCAGACACGGCGTATTGTCCCAGGGCACCTCCGACATGGTCGGCGTCGATAGTGGTCCATCCTCGGTGATCGCGGACTCGGACGCGGACGATTGGACCGGCGACTTGCTCGGCCATGTCGAGTAAGTGCGGTCCGAGGTCATAGAGCGCACCGAGTTCGTCCCGCCAAGGCGACGGTTTGGCCACGAAGCCTCCGGTCAAGAATCCGTCGTGGACGTGCGCACCCATGATCCCGGTGGGTGGATCTTCGAGCGCGTCCACCCGTTCGAGGTACTCGCGCACGAGGGGGTGGTAGCGCCGGGTCAGTGTCAGCGCGCTCGCGACGCCGGCCGTCGCGACAGCATCGGCGATCCGCCAGGCGTCGGCAGGGTTTGTCGCTGATGGTTTTTCGAGCAGTACGTGCCGGCCGGCTTCGGCGGCGAGGATCGCGAGTGAGGGCTGGACCGTGGGGGGGATGGCGAAGTCGACGGCCTCCGATGCATCGAGCAGGTCGTCGAAGGTGTCAAAGACGTGCATGCCGTCGTTCCTTAACTGTTCACGGGCTTCGGCGGAGCGCGCCCAGACTCCAGTCAACGCGGTTGGGCCGGGTCCCTGGTGCATGGGAATGTGTGCCGTGCGGGCCCATATCCCCGCGCCCACCACGCCAACGCGCAGCGGCGCGGGACGCGCTAAGTGCTGTGCCTGCAGACTCTCGAGGCTGGAATCGATCGGTTCCGGATCGTTCACAGTGCTACTCCGTCCCGTGGATGGAGGCGCTTGTAAAGGTCGAGGCTGAGTGCAGCCGTCCAGCTGAAGCGCTGGGTGCCGCGCGGCTCGCCCGTGCGTGGGTCCACGTACTCGGGGAAGTCGTGCTCGATCCCGAGGTTGACCATCTGTGAGGAGAGGCGGCTGGCGTCATCGGTGTAACCATGCTCGTGCAGCGCCTGGGCGATGAGCCACGCTGTGTTGAACCATGATGGGCCGCGCCAGTACCGCGCGTCGTTGAAGGTCACGGCCGTCAGGTCGTGGCTCGGTATGAGCGCGACGTCGCCGAGCGCGAAATGTGGGGAGCGGAGCGTAGTGAGGAGTTCCTCCGTGCGCGGCAGGTCGGGGATCAGCAGTGGGACCAGCCCGGAGACGGTGCGGAACTCCTGCTTCGTGTCGGCAACGACATCGCGCGCGACATAGCAGCCGAGATCGGGCGACCATAGCGACTCGAGCGACGCGGTGACGGCGTGCGCCCGGTCGACGTGTGGTCCCGGATCGAGGCCGATGAGCTCGGCGATGTGGCCAAGGGCCAATTCTGATCGTGCGTACATCGTGTTTACCGCTGGGTCCTCGAGGAGAAACGGGAATGTCTCGTCGCGATCATCGCAAGCGTGGTCGCGGTATCGGGCGGCGAGGTATAGGTATTTGCCGTACTCGGCGTTCGACGGCCGGTGGCTCGCGTCGGCGTGGTCGAGATCGGGGCGGGGAATGGCTTGCTCGAAGGTCTCGCTGATCGCGGCCAGCGCGGCATCCCAGTACGGCGAGTTGTCCATGCCGCTCTCCCAGGGATGCACGACGTGCACGAGCCCCGAGACTCCGGTGCGGCGGTTCTCGAGGTAGCCGTGCCAGGCGCGCAGTCGTCGATATGCGCGCGGCAGGAAGCCGCGACGCTCTGATTCCTCGGGGTCGGCTTGGTGGACGAGCAGCGCAGCGATCGCGTGATTGGGCGGTTGGATGAGTCCCGTCGTTGGCACCGCTGGCGCTCCGGGAATCTGCTCGCTGCGCCAGAAGGCGGCCCCGGGGGAGTACTGCACGTCGAGCCGGGGGTTGAAGACGATTTGCGGGAGACGGCCGTCAGCCCACTGCGCGCTAAAGATGGCATCGAGCTCCTGCTGCGCGCGGCGCGGAGAGATGTGCCGCAACCCGATGGCGATGAACGCAGAGTCCCAGCTCCACTGGTGTGGATAGAGTCCGGCGGCCGGGACGGTGTAGCTGCTGCGCCAGTTGCAGGCCAGCACTCGGGTTGCGGCGGCGATAGTGTGGTCGTTCACAGATAACGCCGAAGCAGCGGTGGGACCGAGGGCAGAACATCGGCGGCTTCGCCGGAGAGGCGGCTTTCGATCGCGATCGGGCCGTCGTAGCCGATAGCTTGCAGGCTCGCTCCGAACATCGCCCAGTCGATGTGTCCGGCCCCCGGCTCGAGCCGGTTGGAGTCGCTGGCTTGCACGTGCCCGATGTACGGGCCGGCCTCGATGAGCGCCGCGGCCGGGTCGGTCTCCTCAATGTTCATGTGGTATGTGTCGGCGCCGATCCTCACCGAGTCAAGGCCAATCTCGCGGATGAGATTGACGGCATCGCCGAGGCGGTTGACCATGTGGTCCTCGTAGCGGTTGAGCGGCTCGAGGAAGATCATGACACCGAGGGAGGCGGCGAGCTCACCAAGCGCGCCCAAGCCGTCGATCAGCACTGCAGTGTCGTCCTTGCGAGAGCGCGGCGGATCGAATGGCGGCAACCGGAGCGAGAACATTCCCCACGACGCGGGCGTCATCGCGCCGCGGCCGCCGAGCTCGCCGATCACGCGCAGCTGGTCGCCCATCTGGGCGATCGCGTCACGGCGGAGATCCGGATCGAATGCGCCGATGAAGTGCGACATCTCGACACAGACCGTCGGCATCGGCACCCCGTTGGCTGCGGCGCGCCGCAGCTCTGGCAGCCGTGCTGCGAAGGCGCCGTCGCCGCGGCCGCGGAGCTCGATGCCGTCGAAGCCCCAGGAGGCAGCCTGTTCCCATTTCTGCTCGAGGGTGTCGCCGGTGAGTACCTGCTCCTGCACGCAGATCGGGTTGACGGCGCTCATCGTCCAGCTCCCTCGAAGTCAATGACGACTTGCAGTACGCCCGGCGCGCCCTCATCGAGCATGCGGTACGCGTCGGCGACCTCGTCGAGACCTACGGCGTGTGAGATGAGCGGCAATACCTGAAGACGGCCGCTGGCCGCGAGGTCGATCGCGGTGCTCGTGAGTCGGTAGCGGTCCCACCGGTGGGCGACGTTGGGCGCCGACCCAGAGATCTGCGAGCCTACGACCTGCACCCTGTTATGGTGGAACTCCTCGCCCAAACGGAGGCCTGCGGCGTCGCCCTGAATGAAGCCGGCCGCAACGACGCGGGACGAATAGGCGACGGAGCGGATAGCTTCGTGGAGGGCACGGGCGTTGCCGGCGATCTCAATCGCGACATCGGCGCCGCGACCGTCCGTGAGCTGGCGGATCTGCTCGGCGACGGGCTCGGCCGGGTCAAGGACGACATCGGCGCCGAGCTGGGTGGCGAGCTTGCGTCGGGCTGCGACACCGTCTACTGCGATTACGCGGGCACCGTTCAAGCGCGCGAGCTGGGCTACGAGTTGGCCGGGAACGCCGAGGCCGAAGATGGCTACGGTTTCGCCGACGTGGATGTCGGCGTCGAGGATCGAGTTGAGGGCGACGGCTCCGATGTGGGAGAAAATTCCGATCCGGGGGTCGGCGCCGGCGGGCAGGATGCGTGCGGCGGCAGCCTCACCGTCGAGTACGGCGGAACTGCGATGCCCCCATGTGCCCCAGACGACATCGCCAAGAGCGATCGTGGTATTCGGGGCGGCCATCTCCGTGACGACCCCGACCTCCTCGTAGCCGAGGACGGTAACGGGGAAGGCAGGGCCGGTCTCTCCGCCAGCGAAGAGGCGAGTCTCCGGATCCCAGCGCTTCGTCACGTGCGGGCTCGTGCCGCGGAAGCTGGTGAGCTCGGTGCCGGCGGAGATGCCGGAGTAGAGCGTGCGCACCCGCACCTGACCGAGTTCGAGAGGCGCATCCGGCACCTCGACGACCTCGACGACCCGGGCCTCCGGGAATGTCACACTAAAACCCATTCTTGCACCATCCTTTATCGCTAACGGAGCCACCATACGCGGCCCGTCGAACCGTATGCAAGTTCTTTTATCCAGTAATCGGGCAGAATAATGTCTGTAAATCAGGGCTGTTTCACTTTCATCGGCGTATTAAGACTTGTATTCGGACATAAATCGGTGTTCAATAAACGCAGCGCTCCATGGTTGTGGCCTCGTACTGCTGAGAACCGGCCAGGCGCTCCGCCCGAGGGGCGGTATCAACGATCCTGCGACCGAAATGAGATCTCATGCGTAATGTCCGCGCAGTTATCATCGCCGCGACAGCGGCTGCTGCCCTCGTCCTCACCGGATGTTCTGCCGGTGGTGGCGGTAGTGGCGACAACACCATCACGATCTGGACTGTCGAGGATGTCGCTGAGCGAGTTCAGGCTCAGCAGGCCATCCTCGATGCGTACTCGGAGGAGACCGGCATCAAGGTCGAGCTCGTTGCCCTCGCGGAGGACCAGCTGCCGACCGTGCTCGCAACCGCTGCTGCGTCGAACGATCTGCCGGACGCGATCGGCGCAGTGTCTCTGAATGCCCTTAACCAACTCAACACTGACGGCGTCCTCGACACCGGGGCTGCTCAGGCGATCGTCGACGCCCTCGGCGTCGACACCTTTTCGCAGCGAGCACTCGAGCTCACGCAGTCCGACGGTGAGCAGCTCGGCGTTCCGAGCGACGGTTGGGCGCAGTTGCTGTTCTACCGCACCGACCTCTTCGAGGCGGCTGGTCTGGAGGCGCCGACGACGTATGAGGCCATTACCGAGGCGGCGACCACGCTGCAGTCGCCTGAGGTGGCGGGCATCGTCGCCGCGACAGCGCCGGGTGATTCGTTCACGCAGCAGACGTTTGAGTACTTCGCCCTCGCCAACGGCTGCGAGCTCGTGAACGACGCTGACGAGATCTCGCTCGACAGCCCCGAGTGCGTGGAAGCGATCGATTTCTACAGCTCTCTCATCCTCGAGGGGTCCGTCGCCGGCAACCAGGACGCCGACACGACCCGCGCGACTTACTTCTCCGGCGGTGCCGGCATGCTCGTGTGGTCATCATTCCTTCTCGACGAGCTCGCCGGCCTGCGCAGCGATGCGCTCCCCACGTGCACGGAGTGCCAGGCCGACCCTGGTTTCCTCGCCGCAAACACTGGAATTGTTAACGCGATTGAGGGCCCCAACGGGTCCGAGCCGGCCTCCTTCGGCGAGCTGGTTTCATGGGCGGCGCTCGATGGCGCCCACGAGGGCACGCAGGATCTGATCGAATATATGATGGGCGACGGCTACGTCGACTGGCTCGCGCTTGCGCCCGAGGGCAAGATTCCCACCCGACTCGGGACAGCCGAGGACCCCACCGCATTCGTCGACGGCTGGCAGACCCTCGAGGCTGGCGTTGACACGAAGGCGCTACTGTCTGACGTGTTCGGTCCGGACACCCTCCAGGCCGTCGTTGAGTCACTCGACTCCTTTAGCCGCTGGGGAATTCCGCAGAGCCAGGGTGCCCTGGCCGGCGCAGTGGGCGCGCAGTTCGTGCTCCCCGGGGTGCTTTCCGAGACAATCAACTCGGGAATGAGCGCGGAGGACGCGGCGCAGCAGGCTACCGACGAGGCTAACGCACTGAAGGACGACCTCGGCCTCTAGCCGATTGACCGGGCGGGTGCTGGCCGCGACAAACGACTCGGCACCCGCTAGGAGGAAAACTATGACGACAACCGAACCTAAGATCGGCACCCGCTCCGCCAAAGGTATGGGCAAGACACCTGGACACTCAACCATTCGCGGCCGTGCCAAGCGTCGCCGCACCCTGACGCAGCGCGACGCCCGTACTGGCATCCTGCTGATGAGCCCGACACTGATCATCGTGGTCGCCGTGGTGATCCTGCCGCTCCTCTGGTCGTTTGTGATCGCGTTTCAAGAGCTCAAGCTCATCCAGATCGGCACCGCGAATCCGTTCAGCGGCTTCACGTTCGAGAACTTCGAGCGGGTGCTGGGTTCGGGCGTGCTCTGGTCGAGCCTCGGCACGACGCTGGTCTATACGATCGGCTCGGTCGTGCTCGTCATCGTGCTCGGCACGATCGCCGCGCTCGTCGTCCGGCGGCCCTTCCGTGGACGCACCTTCGTGCGCGCCGCTTTTCTTCTCCCGTACGTGGCGCCCGTCGTGGCCGTGACGTTTGTGTGGCGGATCATGCTGAACCCCGAGTTCGGTATTGTCAACGAGTTCGGACAGAATGTGCTCGGCTGGGAAGGGCCGGTCCCGTTCCTCACTCAGACGCAGGCGACTTGGGAAGTTTTGGGTCTACAGATCCACGTGCCGACGGCGCTGCTTACTGTCATCGCCTTCGAGGGATGGCGCTACTTCCCGTTCGCGTACCTCTTCATCATGGCCCGGCTTGAGGCTCTTCCGGTTGAGCCTGAGGAGGCGGCCCTCGTGGACGGTGCCGGTCCCTTCCAGACCTTCCGCTACATCATCTGGCCGCAGCTCGTCCCCATCATCGGCGTACTCGCGGTGCTGCGCACCATCTGGACCTTCAACGAGTTCGACGACATCTTCTTACTCACCGGCGGCGCCGCAGGTACCCAGGTCGCGAGCGTGCAGATCTACGAACTTCTCACCGTGCAGCGCAACGTCGGCGCGGCCTCGGCCATGTCTGTCGTCCTAGCGGTGTTGCTGGTGGCTATGCTCGCGGTTTATCTGTTGATTCTTCGCCGAAGGGGGGAGAAAGCATGACCACCGCGACCGCGTCTGTTGTGAGAGCCGAGGGCGCCGTGGCTAAGAGCCGGCGCCGTCGCCAGCGGCGCCGCCGTTCGCCGAGCTCGAGCCGCCAGAACGCTCTGCTCGGGACGCTTAAGTGGGTGACGATCGTCTTGTTCCTGATCGCCGTCCTGCTGCCCTTTTTCTACATGTTGCTACTGTCGGTGCGTCCCATCGAAAGCCTGCTGCGCGATCCCGGCTCGCTGCTGCCCTCGCTCGACGAGCTGACCTTCGACACGTACCGGACCGTCCTAGCGCCCGTCTCCCAGGGTGGGCAGGGGTTCCTCACCTTCCTCGGAAACAGTGGCATCGTCGCGATCAGTTCGGTGATCCTCGCCCTCGTCATCGCTATACCTGGCGCGTACGCGATCGCTCGGTTGCCCTTTATCGGACGCAGGCAGGTGAGCGGCCTGTTCCTGGCAGCGTACCTCTTCCCGGCGATTGTCGTGGCTATCCCACTCTTCGTGATCTTCACCAAGATCGGGCTTCGAGGGTCGCTGTTGGGACTGGTTCTCGTCTACATTGCCCAGACCGTGCCCGTGGCCATCTACATGATGCGCAACTATTTCGAAACCGTACCAGTGTCGATCGAGGAGGCCGGTCGGATAGACGGGCTGTCGAGGATCGGCGTGCTCTGGCGACTCACCCTGCCCCTGTCAGCGCCGTCGATCATGGCGACGGGCCTCTTTGTCTTCATGATCGCCTGGAACGAGTTCCTCTTCGCGCTACTGTTTCTCATAGACAAGCGGCCGCTGTGGACCGTGTCCCTCGGCCTCTCCCAGCTCTCCGGGAGCACTGAAGTGCCGACGACAGTGCTGATGGCCGGCTCCGTGGTGCTCACGTTGCCGATCATCGTGCTTTTCTTCTTCACGGAGCGGCTGCTGACCGGTGGCCTTACGGCCGGCGCAGACAAGGGGTGACGCGGTGACAAGCACAACGGGAAGCGCGTCCGCTGGCGAGATTCTCGCGCTCGTGCGCTCCGGACGGGCCCGCACTCGCCGCCAGGTGCAGGAGCTGACAGGACTCTCGCGTTCGACGCTCGCCCTGCGCATGTCGCAGCTCCTCAACGCCGGATACGTGCGCGAGGCCGGCCAGGCGGCTGGGCCGGCGGGACGCCCAGCGAAGCTCCTCTCGTTCAACGAAGGTCGACAGCTCGTGCTCTCGGTCGACTTGGGTGCGACCCATGCCAGCCTCGCGGTAATCGATGCTGGCGGGCAGGTAATCATGCAGGCCGAGTCCGAGGTGCGCATCGAGGCGGCACCGGAAGAAACTCTTCGAACCATCGCCAAACGCCTCACAGAGCTGCTCTCGCGGGCCGATCGCCAGATCGCAGAAGTAGTCGGTGTGGGAGTCGGCATCCCGGCACCCGTGCGATACGCCACCCAACGGCCCAACAATCCGCCCCTCATGCCCGGTTGGCACGACTACCCGATCCCTGAAACCCTAGGCTCACTCCTCGGCCTGCCGATCTTCGTCGACAACGACGCGAATCTCATGGGTCTCGGCGAGGCGCGTGCGCGCTACGCCGAGGCACCCAGCCTGTTGTTCGTGAAGGTCGGCACGGGCATCGGTGCCGGCGTCATCCTTCACGGTCAGCCCGAACGCGGCGTTGCCGGCGGCGCCGGCGACATCGGACACATCCGTCTTTTCGAGAGGAACACCGGCCACCAATGCACGTGCGGCGCCTACGGCTGCCTCGCCACCGAAGCCAGCGGCGGTGCCGTTGCCCGCGCACTGCGCGACGAAGGTCGCGAAGACGTCCAGAATGCCGCAGACGTTAGCCGGCTGCTCCGGGAGAATGACACCCGCACCGTCGAACTCGTGAAGCGCGCCGGACACCTGCTCGGCGACGTGCTTGCGACCTCCGTCGCGCTCCTCAATCCGTCGGTCCTCGTCCTCGGTGGCGGGATGGCCGTGAACGGTACAGTGCTCATCGACGCAGTGCGCGAGCGCATCTACGAACGCACAGTGCCACTCGCCACACGCGAGCTCCTCATCGCCGCCAGCGCACTCGGTGCCGGTGCCGCACTACAAGGCGCGCGATACCTCGTCGTCGACCAGGTATTCTCGGCAGACGCCGTCGATGCCCGAATCGAGCTCGCGAGTTGAGCTAAAGGTGGCTTGTGAAAAAGTGAAATATCCGACTGTAGCGGGTATTTTCGCTGAATGCAGGCGGTCAGCCGTGGTCATGGGGTTTGACCAGTATTGGAACGGTGGTCGGCGCTAGCCAGACCCCGTGTCGTGGTTTTCTCGCATATCGGGGAAGAAGTCTTCTGGTGGTGCGGTGTAGGGCAGCGATTCACCGGGTTTGTTCGTGTCTTCTGATTTTGCGAATGGTCCTTCGGTGCTCATCAGGATTGGCATGTGGTGGTCGGCGTGTTCGATCCACCAGGTGCTTGACCCGGTGGCACCGTCGAGTCTGAGGTGTTCCCAGGCGCGCCAGAGGGCGTCGATGCGGGCGAGAGCTTCCGGATATTCCCACCACTTCGCCGCCCATCGGAAGCTCGCGTTGCCGGGGCCGACGCGGCGGGAGTACATGTGCCGGAGTCGGTCGCGCATGAACTCGTCCGACGAGCCATAGAACAGCTGCGGAACGGCCTCCTCTGGAGCTTTTGTCTCGTCGTCGTCGCGGAGTGCGTCGAACTCGCTCACAGGTCGTCCTCCTGTTTCGGAGCTGCGTTCAACCAGGCGTGCGTGCCGCCGGCCGGTGTTGCCGGTACCGGGGACTCGTCGTTTGGCGCTGTGCGGCGTGATGGGTCGTGTGCGGCGATGGACGCGCGCACAGCGTCAGCCTGCGGGCCGCGCATCCAGGGCACTGTTTCGATCAATGTTGCGGGTGCGCCGGAGGCGAACACGACGGCGCGGCCGCGGGGCAGAGCTCCAAGGTCCGCGACGTCCAGGGTGCGTTCGCGCTGTACTTGGTGGGATGTTGATCGGTTTCCTCGGCCGACGCTGGTTGAGGTGGTGTGTTTGTCGTAGTCGCCGACCATTTGGGAGAGCTCATTCAGGAATTCTGGTTCTTTGACGCCCTGTGACCAGGATTGCAGGATGGTCATGAGGACGATTCCTCGTGAGCCGTAGTGGGAGTACAGGTCGGGGAGGCCGTGCCAGCGGCACACGTTGGCTGCTTCGTCCAGAACACCGAGTAAGGGTACGGTCAGGCGCCCGCCGGGCTGGGTTGTGGCGAGTTCTTCTGCGGCTTCGACGGTGGCTGCGGTGAGGGCGGTGACGAGGGGGCCGGCGGTTCCTTTGCCTTCTTTGGAGAGGCTGTAGAGGGTGTCACGGCTTTCTACGAAGGCGTGTGGGTCAAACTGTGGCCGGTAATCCTCGGTCAGGTTGCCGCCGAGGGGTGTCACCCACTGACCGATGGCGCGGACTTTCAGGCATGATGCCATTTGCGCGGCCGTCCCGTAGACGCTGTCGCGGCGTCGTGGTTCGCCGTTGACTTGGCCGTCGACGGCGTCGGCCATCTGGTCGTAGCCGTGAGCGCGCAGAATGTCGACCGGAGTCTCATCGCCGGGTGTTGTGGTCCAGGTGAAGACCTTGGTGATGGGTAGACCGGCTACGGCTGCGGCGAGGAGGAAGCCGGCCAGGAGGTCTTGGCCGGCGTTGTCGAAGTACGGGTCGGCGCGCGAGTCGCCGGCACGAGAACCGGTAGCGAAGTGCTCGGCGAGCTTGGCGGCCTTCACGTCGTCGGTGACGTAGCTGAGTGGGTTCCACCACCAGGTTGGTTCTTCGAGCGCGATGCGCTGCGGGTCGAACGCCCAGATGCGGCCGCCGCCGGCGGCTCGCACATCACGCGTGGCGTCGAGGACGTCTCGTTTGTTCGACGTGGTGAGGACGGCGCCTGGGGCGGACAGGATCGCTGGGATTGCACGGCTGGTGGATTTTCCGGTGCGGGGCCCCCAGATGTCGACGTGCATATCTTCGGCAGATCCGTAGAGCTTGTGCCTTCCGGCAACGGTGATGCCGATGGGGACGCCGAGCCAGTCGGTGACGCCGAGGCGCTGAGCGGTGGCCTTCGCTCCTGTGGCCGACAGGGCGCGAAGATCGCGCCCCTTACCCATGTAGGTTGCAGCTCCGTCGACGTTGCTTCGGCGCCGCCGGGCACGCGAGACCGATACGGCGACGAGAATGCTTAGGACGAGGACCGCGACGAGTGTGGCCGCGAGGATCCACGTCCCGGAGGCCGGCCAGATTACGGAGCCTCCCAGCACGCCGAAAAACAGCCCGAACGGGTCACCGGTCAAATCGGGGTTCACCCCGTCCAGCTGTGAGCCCCACGTAACGGCCACCCACACTGTGCCCAAGGCCACAGCCACGAGCGCGAGGCAGGCGATCAGCATGATCGTCTGCGCATCGAGGCCGTTCTGGTTTCGCCTATTCGATGCGCTCATGCCGCACTGTCCTCTTCGGCCATTGTGCGGTCGGCGTCGATGTCATGCCGGGCGTCGTCGGCGTTGCCCTGTCCACTGATGGGGTTGGACTCGTCGGGTTCGGGGAATGAGGATGCGGGGTGCCAGAGTTTGTTGGTGTCGTTGATGGCGCGTTCTGATTCGATGAGTTCGACCTTGACGGGGATGCCGGGGTGGCCGCCGACTTTGATGAGGAATTTGCCTCGGCCGGGAGGGTCGGATTCGCGTCCCAGCCCGGTGTCCCAGGTGCCGGGATCTTGCCAGGAGGTGAGGAGTTCCTGTTCGGCGCGGGAGAGTGGGACGGCGCTGGTGAGCATGGGCATTTCCGCGCCCGGTAGGCCGCCGGCGATGACCATGCCGGACCGTTCGACGAATCCGCGTGCTTTCATCCGGTCGGACTCGTTCGGGAGGGAGAGGAGGTCGCTCATCGTGTGCGAGATCATTGCGAGGCCCACGCCGCGTTGACGGTTGAGCCGGGTGAGGGCGTCGACCCGGTCGACCATGCCCGCGCCCGCGCGCAGTGCCCGCCAGAGCTCATCGAGAACGACCAGATAGTGACGGCGTGGCTCGAGGCCTGCGTCAGCGAGGGCGTTGGCGATGTTCACGGTGCCAAACCCCGCCGACCAGCAGGCCAGGAGAATTGCGGCCTGCATGTCGGTGTCGGAGTCATCGATCGAGGACACGTCGTAGACCACGGGGCGATCCCTCATCATGGGAACGTCGGTGGGATGGGCGAAGGTTTCGCCCAAACGTCCACCCGAGGTGAGGCTGATGAGTGAGGCCTCTAGCTCTTCTGTGATCTTCTTGTACCGTTCAAGGTCGCCGCGGTCCAGGGCTACCGCGCGCACTTCCGCGGGGGCTTCCTGAATCACACGCAGCAAGTCGCCGAGCACCGGGACTCCCTCATTGCGTTCGTCGAGGACGGTGAGGGCGCGGTCGATGATGGCTTCCTCGCGAGCGGACGGTGGGTCTTTGCGGAGGATCGTCAGGAGGGCGGACACCATCGTTTGCCGGCGGCCGTGAGCGTCGGCGAGGACCATTTGGCGTTCCTTCTCTTTACCGGCGAGGCGTAGCCGTTCGGCGGCGGCGGTGGCTTCGCCGGGATCGAGGATGTTGAGGTGCCCGCGGCCACGGCCGAGGGTGATGACTTGCCCGCCGAGAGCGCGGATCATGTCGACGTAGTCGGGTTTGAGATCGCCGAGCACCAGCGGTAGGTTTCCGAATCCTGCTCCGCCGGCGGCCATCCGTCGGATGAGCGTTGACTTACCCAGGCCCGGCAGGCCCAGCACAAACACCGAGGGGTTCGAGATGAGGCCGGCGTCTTGGAACCAGGAAATGGGGTCGGCGCAGACGGTCGCCCCGGTGAAAAGTTGGAGGCCGATCGGTACGCCGATCATCGGGGTTCCTGTTCCAACCGAGAAGGGGTGCAGGCCGCACACCTGCACGGTCGTTCCGCGCCACTCATCGGCCGGCTGGATGACGGTGGACTCACCGCGACCGCGCCCCAACCAGCCCCGGGGACCGGGGCGACGGACCTGGGGCTTTTTCTCCTTGTCGGCCTTCGTCTGCGTGGCTGTGGCTAGCTCGCGCGGCTTGGATAGTTTGCGTCGGTTGGAATCGATGGCGGGCATTAGAGCTGCTCCCTAACCTCAGACGGAATGCGTACATGTTTCGGTAGGACCAGGCCGAGTGGAAGTGCGGCCGCGAACGCGGAATCCTGAGAACCGTGCGCGATGCGCAGTCGCAGCCGTGCGGTAGCGGAGAGGTTGTCGATTGCGGCCTTCGCGTCGGCTTCGTGGGCGGCGCCGGTCACCGTGGCGGTGACGAGCATCCCGAAATTGACCAGGCCAGCGCCCGAGGCTTCCTCTTGCGCCGTGGCCAGAGCCGCGCGTGTCGCGGTCATGCTCCGTGCTGTGGGCTTATTTGCGGACTGCACATTGAACGTCGAGGCGCGCACGTCTGCCTCGACGATCGCCGCAGCCTTGGCCGCATCAATCGGCCGGTAGAGCAGTGTGACGCGTTTTCGCGCGACGTCCCGGTGTGGCGCCAGCAGGCGAGCCAGGATGCTTGAGGGGACGTTGCCGCGCGGGGCGCCGCTCATCATCCACGTCACCGACAGAGCCGAATCGTGTCGGTAGGTGTCCCAGCTCGCCTGGTGGGCTGTCGGGCCGACCTCGGGCCAGTAGAGCTCGGGCGGCTCACCGGCCGCGTTCGCGTCGTCGATGAGTCGTGCTGCAGCCGGGTCGTAGGCGACGCGGACCACTTCGCAGAGTTCTTGGGCGCTCACGGGGCGTGTTGCTCCCGCGCCGGTCGAGGAGAGGCTTTGCGTGAGGCCGGGCAGGCGCGAGGCCAGCTCGCGGCCCATTTCATCGGGGGTGCGCTTTTTCCCTCCGACGCGGGCAGCGGCGTTGAAGGTGATGGCGACATAGGCCTTGATCGTCGCGGAACCGGCCGGGTACTGCCGCACCAGGTCGTGCAGGATGCTCGTGGCAAATTCCGGGGCGGCTGGATCAATCCGACTGTTCACTTCGCGGCGGAGCCGCGTGCCCGTGTCGGGCGCTGTTTCAATCGTCACGGATACGGCTTCGATGCCGGGTTCGTCGCCGAGGCTGGCGAGCCACATGCCCCATTCGGCAACCCACACGTCGACCTGTTCGCGGTCGACGAGCGCGGCGCCGTCGGGCTCCGTCTCGATGACGACGGTATAGTCCGCAGTAGTGGGCACCTGCAATAGTGCGAACGGGCGGTTGTAGCTATCGCGCCACTCCGTCAGCCTGGAGCCCGCAGCCAGGCCGGGCAGTTGTGCTGTGCCCCACTCGGCCCGGCCGAGCGGCCCCGACCGGTAGATGTGCGTCCCCGTGCTTGTGGTCACCATCCACCCGACCCGGGTGGTGGCCCGCATCAGCAGGCTTTGACCGTGCTTGTCTTTCACTGCAACCGTCAGAAGGAACATCCCGAACACGAGCGCCGTGACGGCGCCGTTCAGAATGTTTGAGGCCATCGTCACGATGACGCTGAAACCGGCCCCCACGAACAAAATCGCCGTGCCGATTGACCCCAAGCCCAGAAGACCAGCGGTCTTCGGTTTTGTCCAGTTGCCGTAGCTGCGCGGTGCGCTGTTCGTTGTCATCGAGGAATCTCCTGCTTAGGAACCGCTAGGTCCGGTTGAGTCATCGGCCGCCGACTGCACAGCACCCTTCGCGGCGTTGGCCGCGCCCTTGGCTGCTGCGCCCGCCATCTGTGCGCCCATCACAATGGGTGCAGCGGGCCCGGCTGCTGCTGCTGCCCCACCGGCCGCGGCACCGCCCCCAGCTGCCGCGCCCCCAGCTGCTGCGCCACCGCCGGCTGCCCCGGCTCCTGCACCAGCTGAAGAGCTGCCCCCCGCACCAGAGGGCGTCGGGGTGGGAGCCGAGGGCTTGCCGCCGCCGGGCGTGCTTGAACCGGTCGGAGCATCGCTGCTGCTACCTCCACCTCCGCCGTTGCCGCCGGTGGGGGTCGACGACGAGCTACTCATCCGTTTGATTGCTCCGCTGGCTAGGTCGCCGCCGATCGCGCCTGCTGCGCCAGCCATCGCCATGCCCGCGGTGCCACCGCCGGCGACAGCACCGGTCATGGGAGCGACGAATTTGAGGAGAGCGGGCAAGGCGATGAGGGCCATGAGCATCAGCGCGAGACCGGTGAGGATCGTCCAAATGCCTCCGCCGTCATCTTTGAAAGCGTCCGTGCCGGTGAGGCTGAACGCCGCTGCATAGATGAGCGCCGCTGCGGGCTTGTAGAGAATGAAGGCGATCGTCCAGCCGACCACCTTCCCAAACCACTGCTTACCCATTTGCGTGTTCGTGAAGCTCGCCGTCAGCGGCAATACGCCGGCCAGGATGACCAGCAGCCCACCGCGAACGACCATGAGTGCAACCTGGACGTAGGTCATCAGAAGAGCGATCGAGCCCAGGATGAGGATCCCGATGAGTCCGATCGGTGAGCTGGCTGTTACTGCCACCAGTGCGGCGACGTTCGTTCCAAAGCAGTTGGATTCTCCGGCCGCGGACACATCACAGTCCGTAGCTCCGTTGAGGATCCAGATCGAGAACGCATCGGCAGCAGTGGTGGCGAGGGTGATGATTGCAAGCCCGGTCCCCGAAACCACAATGAGCGTAATAAGAGACTGGATGAGATCCTTGCCCGGCTGTGCACGCTGTTCCCACGCCATTCGAATCCCGCCGATGATCACGGAGAGGATCGCTAGGCCGCCGACGTAGTACCAGAGCGAGTTTTGTAAGAACCCGACGGTCGTCGATGATCCTTCGGGGGCATTCGCGCCCAGGAGCCCGCCGATGAGAGCGGACGCGCCCGAGATGAGCAAGGTCGCTATGAAGATGACCCCGAGGGTGCCCACATGACGGAAACCCTCACCACGACGGCTCCGAAGAGCGATGGTCGCGCCAAGAGCGATGATCGACAACACCGCAAGCGTGAGCCCAATGAAGGTCACGTATCCAAGAATGGTGGTGAAGGAATCTGACCCCGGAGGCGCCGTTAGCGTCTCAGTCGTACCCGCACCGGCCGTGAGAACGGGTGTTGGCACAGCAACCCACATCGTCCCAACACTCGCCAGAGCCTTCCCAAATCCCTCCAAAACACTGTTCGCCAACTCCTGAACGGCATCATTCGACGCATTCGCAACGAAGTCGCCGACGCCCTGCTGGGCGCAGTCAGCGGCGTTCAGAATGGCGTTGACTGGGTTTGAGCAATCAATATCCGTTACGGCCATGCTAGACACCGGACCAAGGAATGTATCCGCCAAGATTGGACAACGGGCCAGGCGCAATGGGTGCCCCAGTTTCCGTTACGACGACCTTCCAATCGCCACCTTCCCAGCGGACCACTGTTGGATAACTCACGAGGGATCCGCCCTCTGAGGTAATCGTGTAGGCAACGTCGATTGTGGCCTCGGCGGCTGAGTAGTTGTTCACCTTGAAACCAGCAACTTGAAGGCGAGTGTTGCCTGAAGACGTTGTCTGCTCGCCGGCGGCTTTAACAGCGTCTTTGGCCGGTCCATTAGCTAGCAATTCCCACATCCGGGATGAGTTTCGCGAGTCGGTGCTGGCGGCTACGGCATTCACTGCCGCGAAGAGGGCTCCTTCCGCCGTATGTGCGAAGCACGTTCGAAATTGACCCGCGGTGGTGCCCGGTCCCGCGCCCTCCGGATCGGTAGGTGCGGCGACAGAACCCACGAGTTCCCATTCGTTGGGTGGTGCCAGCGTCAGCGAACTCTTCGTCTCCAGCCCTGAGAGGCCGCACACGCTCTTGTCTGCGGCGTCGCCGTTGGGGGCCGTCGACGTGGGGTTGCTCGTTGGTTGGGTGATGTTATCGCCCGTGTCGCGGGTCAGCGATGTGACGAGGACGATGATCGCGGCGAGGAGGATGATCCCGACGATGATTGCGGCGGCGATGAATCCCGGTCGTGAGAGTGGGTTTCTTGGTGCGGTGTTCGTCATGCGTTGCTCCTTCGCGCGATTGATACCAGTGTTAGGAGCCGGAGATGAATCCGACAAGTGCCGTTGCTGCTCCGATGATCATGACGCCGACGAGGATGCTGACGAATGTTTTGACGTGTTCGCCGCCTTCGCCGCGTCGGGAGTTGAACATGAACATCACGGCGACGGCGATCAGTGCCAGGATCGCGGCGATCAAGCCCACCCATTTGGCCCAGGCAAGGATGGTGCTCACGGCTTCAAAGCCGGGTGGGGCCAGCGGCTCCGGGTCGGGAAGCGCGGTGAGGAGCTGACCGACCGTGGTGAGGGCGTGGGCGGCTGCGAGGGAGAGGGACATTGAGACCTTTCAGGTGTGGGCGGGGGCGCGAGTCGGGGTGAGGGAGAGGTCGGTGAAGAGTGCACGGAATTCTTTGGGCAGCAAAGCGGTAGTGTCTGGGGGTCCGAGGCGCCAGGCGTTGACCCAGGGCAGGTTCCAGACACGGGGGACGCCGCCGGCGATGATGTGCTCGAGGTGGCGCAGCTGCTTGGGTCGACGTCCGGGGGCGTCAGCGACAAGTACCAGGCCGGCGAGTTGTATTGCGTCGCCTAACGTGTTCGCTGCCCACTCTGTGGCGGCGTGTTGCGCCGTGAGTAGGCCGGCGTAGTTCGTCCTGGCCACCAGGACGACGCGATGCGTTGTTCCGGCGGTGGTGGGAATGGGCCAGGCGTGATCGCACGGCCGCGTGCCGGCTGTGAGGGCGGCGAGGGTGGACTCCCCCGCGCCGCCGTGGACGCCAAGCCACCAGATCGTCGCTGGCCATGCTGCGTCCCGTCGCGGCAGCCGGTCAATTGTGTCGGGAACGGGGATGCCGGGTTGCGGCGCGGTCGCGCCGTGACGCTCGTCCCGTCGCGTGGGAACGGGCGCGGCTGTGTCGGGTTCGTTGGATGAGTTAGGGCCGATGAGCCACCGATTTGCACTCGTGCTCATACGGATTCCCCTCTGTCCTGATTCATGCTCATTCGTGTCACTCACATAGACTCGTGTTCTACCCCGCGTTAAGGGTTCTCAGCGTCCTGTATTCATATTACCTATGTGATACGTACTTATACGTTTATGCACTCATCTGCCTTATGTGTCGGTTACGCTCGGAGGGTGGACGAGACACCAGCGCTGATGATGTGGCCCGACTCGATGTTGCGCCGTTACGGCGACATGTTGAGCGTGGCTGACGTCTCCTGCGTGCTGAGGTTGGAGCGGCGTAACGTTCGCTGTTTGCTCACCAGCACCGATGCGACGACCAGACTGCCGGGTGTGAAGATCGGTACGAGCTGGCGGATTGCCCGCGATCAGTTGCGCGCGTACCTGATTGGGCATCACAACGACGACTGTGCACTCCGTTCAGAGGACGACGAGAGAGGCTCCACGTCATGATCGAGACCGTTCCCATATTTCCCAGGATTGAGGCCACCGTTGCAGCCGATGCGACGGGAACCGTCGCGATCAACGGTGTGATGCAGTCGGTGGTCGGCGCGGATGAACAGGCGGTGCGGGCGGAAATTCTTACCCTCGTCACGGTGACGGCTACCAACATGGGCCGCCCCGTCCGGTTGAATACCCGGGACCGGCTCGGGGAACAGTTACTTGCTGTCTACCCTGACGGCCGCGTGGAAGCGCTCTCTGACCTCGATGCTTCGGCAGCGCTAGTCACGTCGACTCCCGTCGTCGCTCAGCAGGCGTCGGCCGCAAAGCCTGACCCGGAGAGAGCTCAGCGCTTAGAAGAGCCCGCCGCCCGATTGACCCTCAACGACTTTCTGCAATCTCGGCCAGCCGCGGTGGCCGGCCCGGCCATGATGGGCTGGCAGGGCACTGTGCGTCGGCTGACGGGCGGCCTCGTCTCGGTTGGGCCCGGCGAGCCGGAGCTCACGCACCGGAGCGCGATTGATCGGGTCCAGCAAAGCCTGCGCGGACCTCGAACGGTCGTCGTCATCAACCCCAAGGGTGGCGCTCATAAGACCACTGCGACGTTGCTGCTGGCGGCGACGTTTGGCACCTACCGTGGCGGGTACACGCTGGCGTGGGACAACAACGAAACCCGGGGGACGCTGGGATGGCGGGCCCAGCCCGCCCGCCACAGCAACACAGCTGTTGACCTACTCCGCGACCTTGAACGCTTCAACGACCTCCGCAGTGCCCGGGTCGGGGACCTCGACAACTATGTGCGTTCACAGGGCTCCACCCAGTTCGACGTGCTCGCCTCCGACGAAGACGCCGCGGCATCATCAACGATCAACGGTCAGGCGTTCAACGAGCTGCACACCACCCTGAGCCGGTTCTACCGGGTCATCGTCGTGGACACCGGCAACAACATGCGCGCCTCCAACTGGGAAGCCGCCCTCGACGCCGCCGATCAGCTCGTCATCGTCTCGACAATTCGTGAGGACACTGCAGCCAGCGCCGCCTGGCTTGTCGACGGGCTGTATGAAAAGGGCCACGAAGAGAAGGTGCGTAACGCCGTCACCGTTCTCGCCTCCCCCTCGAAGGTGGCCGATGCGCAGCTGAACCGCCGGTTGCATGGCCACTTTGCGTCCCTGACTCGCACGGTGCTCGACGTACCCCACGACCCCGCACTGGTCGACGGGGGAACACTGAGCTACGACGCTCTGGCCCCGGCGACGCGTGAAGCATGGCTGCAAGTCACCGCAGCCGTCGCAGACGGCCTGTGACACGCGCCCTGGTCGCCGTGGTGTACCTCACTGCTGCCCTCGCTCTGACGGGATGTGTCGGCGCCACAGCGTCGCCGACCGTGGCTCCAACAATGAGCTCCCCCAGTGCGCCGTCGATGCCGTCCGGAACCGGAGTGCCAGGCGCGCCCACCGATGACGCGAGCGTGCTGCCCGTGCCGGAAGCGGGAACAGACAGCCGCGCCGACGCGAGCACCACAGCGGAGAAGGTCGTGACGACGTTTGGGCAGCCGACACTTGATGCCACGACGTGGATGAACAACCTGTACCCGCTCCTGACCCAGACGGGCGCGGCAGCCTATGAGGGCACTGATCCGGCGCAGGTCCCCGTGCACCAGGTCACCGGTACGGGCACCATTCTGGACGGATCCACCGAGGTCGCCTTGATCGTTCAGGTTCCCACCGACGCGGGCCTCTACACCGTCAGCTTGAGCCGCCCCGGCGCGTCCGCGCCCTGGCTTGCTGATCGAATCCGACCTGCACAGGGATAACGGTGACCAACGAAAAAGGGAAAAGCGCGCTGATTGTCATTGGCGCGCCCGTCGCTCTCCTCGGGACGCTTTTCCTGCTGATCATCCTCGTGTTCTCCGGCACGGCCGCGACCGCCGCATGCACTGGGCCGGCCGGGACAGTCGACCCCGAGACGGTGCCGACCGATCCCATAGCCGGCTACTCCGGCGAGCAGCTGACAAACGCCGCGCACATCATGAACGCAGCCAGTGCTCTCACACTGGAGCGCACTGCCCAAGTCCTCGGGGTGATGACCGCCATGGGAGAAAGCTCACTCGTGAACGTCGGCTACGGCGACGATCTGACTGGTGTCACCAACCCGGACGGCTCCCCCACCAGCTCACTGGGCTTATTCCAGCAGCAATGGAGCCTGGGCTCCTGGGGAACCCGCGACGAGGTGATGGACCCCACCCACGCCGCGACGGCGTTCTTCGAGCGTCTGGTCGGCGTCGACGACTGGCAGCGCCTTGAGCCTACCCTCGCCATCCACAAAGTGCAGGGCAACGCCGACCCGTTCCACTACGAAAGCTTCTTCGGCGCAGCCGACCAAATCGTGACCGCACTCGCCGGCGACAGTGACGGTGCCGCCGGTGGTGGTTGCGCCAGTGGCGCCGTTGCTCTGCCGCTGAGCGTTGGTTTCAATATGACCGACGACTACGGCCCCCGGGAGAGCCCTGTTGCGGGGGCGAGCAGTTGGCATCCCGCCTCCGATCTGCAGCATTACCCAAACCCCTGCGGTGACCAGATCTACGCGATCACCGGTGGAACCGTCACTCTCATTGCCGGCTACCAGGTCTCGATAAAATCCTCGGACGGCTACACCGTCTCCTACCTGCACATGAAACTCTCCGACGTGTCCGTCAAGGTCGGAGACGCCGTCACGCCCGGCCAGCCGATCGCGCTCGTCGGCAACGAGGGGCCCTCCACCGGGTGCCACCTTGACCTTCGCATCAACACAGCGGGCAGCACGAACGAATCCATCAATGCCCTCCAAGCAGGGGAAGATCTCGGCGGCCCCCCTGCGTCTTCCGGATTTGTGAATCCGGAGGAATACTTCACCCTGTTCGGCATGGAATTG
>NZ_PJJK01000030.1:0-2916 GCF_002929785.1 Cryobacterium sp. Y62
CGATCTCAGCCATACCCGCCACCCGAGGGTGATCGACACACTACGACAGTCCCGAAATCACCCACCACAACAACGTAAGGAAGGGGATCTGATCTTGGGGTCACACTGCCGGTCGGCGATCGCTACGTTGGTGGAGCGTCGGACACGGTTCACGATGCTGGTCCACCTCCCCGGTGACCCGGCGCGATCACGGTTCGCGAGGGGCTGATGGCCGCAATTAAAAGTCTCCCCGAGCACTTGGTTAAGACTCTGACGTGGGATCAGGGAACCGAGCTGGCCCAGCACCGGCAGATCACGCTGGCCACCACAATAGCGATCTACTTCTGTGATCCACATTCACCGTGGCAGCNCGCTACCGAACTCAACAATCGACCCCGCAAAACGCTCGGCGGCATCACACCCGCTCAAGCCATGCAACGACTATTGTCAGAGCCAGAAAAGCCCATCGTTGCGACGACCGGTTGAATCCGCCGTTCGCCTTGCGGACTGCCCTCCAGGATCATCGGGTGACGGCGCTCACCGGCCGTGAACCGGACTAGGCCCACTGATCCTGCGACCGCACGAAGGCCCCATCCATCCCGGCCGAGCCATTGAATCTAACGCGAGCATTCAAAGAGCGGCGTGCTGCGTCCGTTCAAGTTCAGACGGAGAGTCATGGATCGCCTGAGGCCTGGCTGTGACTGCTCGCCGCCTACTTGCTCGAAAAGCGACGAGACACAGCAGCGCTGCGCCGTGGGCCATGGGCCCCCACCAATAGATGTTCATGATGAATCCGGACCCGAACTGCATTCCGATGCCGACAACCGCCAGCGTTACAGCCAGGGCCACGCTGACGCCCACTAATATCGCCCATGCGGTCCGACTGCCGCGCCACACGCCGAACAAGATCACCGCATGGGGGATCAACCAGAGGACAGACCATAGGGCATCCTCGCCGCCAAAGTATCCAACGACTGTCAGCAGAACCGCAATCGCAAACCATGTTGTTGCGCCTACGTGCGTGATGCTTTCCCACAGGCCCATCATGCAACCACCCTATCGCCGGACGTCCGCAAAGGGTTCGGCATGCGGGTATTCGCTTGTTGCTTTCATTTAGATAGCCTGAAGGCATGTCATCGGCTCAGATCAGCTTATCGCGACGCAGGATGTGGATTTTCGGGATCGTTTACAGTGTGGTGATTCTCGGGGTCGGTCTGTGGGTGGGCCTGGGTACTGGCAACTGGCTTGTGCTCCTCTGCGCCGGAGGTTTGGTCGTTGTGCCTGTCGGTCGGGTGGCTCTTCGATCGCGTAAATCCCGCTAACCCTTCCTCTTGCGGATGCATGACAAAGCGAAGGCGGGCAGAAATTGCAATAGAGTCAGCGCAGGATGAAGAGCAGGATGGCACTGACGCGGTCTATCGGTATTTCTCTGATCGTGGTCGGTGTTATCGCTGCACTTTGCGTAGTCGCGTTGGCTTGGCTATCCGCCACGTACGGCGGACTCGACTACAAGTGCCTCGTTGAAGGACCATGGCGGGTGTCCGCCCCTTTCGCGGTCGCGTCGGAAGCCGTGCGGGTGCATGGATCTTTCTCCTGGTGGACGTTGGGGCGAGCCTGTAACTGGCAGCGTGCAGACGGGCAAGGTTTTGTGATGGCCGGCCCTGTCTGGACCACCACGATCACATTCCTCGTCTGTGCCGCCGTTGCATCCGTGGGCGGACTCCTCATCGCCATCGGAAATGCGCGCACGCGCTCCTTGGCCGCAGTGGGACGCCAAGGCATTCGCGGCTAAGCGTCCCGCGAGAAGTTGCTTCTGCGGGCCTCTCTGTTCGTTCGGACCGCAGCCACAGGTCATGGCGCAAGTCGAAGAGCCTGCATCAGGGCCGCGGCTCACGCATAGACCTCGCACACACGACCGCAACTGCCGAATTGTCCAACGAGCTCGGGCAGTGCAAAACTCAACGTGAACCGGTGGGTCGCCCACGCGCAGCCCGACGACGTCATCTCAACGCGGAGTAGACGATAAACACCAAGGAGATTCTATGAAACGTGTGACGTTCGCATTAGCCGCAGCGACCGCATCGGCTGTTATCTTGTCAGGCTGTCAAGCAGAGCAACCCGTTGTACCTGATTCATCAGCGACTGTTTCGTCGACCCCCACCCAAACGGATGAACCCACTGCGCAGGAATATGCGCAGGCGTGGGCGGACGAGACATTCGGGACGTTTACGGCTTTCACCGATACCGGTAGTGGAGCTGATGATATTATCTTTCCCGACGACGCTAAAGCTGGCTTCTACACGATCACGTGGGCACCCGGCCACTGGGTTAATGAGGACTCCTATGCGCAGGTTTATGGGGAGGACGGCACCTTCCACGAAGCCGGAACGACGGATTACATGGGTGATTCTGCCAGCGTGGCCTACGGTTTGGACCCCACCGCTGGCCCGGCCGGCTGGATAGGTATTGAGGCCGGCGCGGGTGAATGGTCCATTACCGTGTCACCAATTTCGGCGCTTCCCCCATTGCCGCAGACCGGCGGCTACGACGCCTATTTGTATGCGGGCGCTGAGCAACCAGTCGTTTTCTCGTCCACAAACTCGGGACGGGTCAACGTTCGACAGTTCAATGGCATCGATCCGACCGACAGCATCCTCCCTCAGCAAGACTTCACGGCTGTCGGTACTCTCCTCGCTGGACCCAGCGTCGTCAACGTCCAACTGGACAGCGTGAGCCCCTGGGCGCGATCCACAAACTAGCCAGGGCGACACGAACTGATCAGCAGCCGGTTCGGTCTACGGGCCAGTTTGGTGAACCGCATCGCTGTCTCTGGCACAGTGAGAGCGAGTAAGAGAACTGAACCGTCCCGGGTTTCATACCGCCGTTTTGTTGGCGGCTTCGATATTTATCGGGCCGTTTGTTTCAGCGTAGTAGTTG
>NZ_PJJK01000054.1:0-9460 GCF_002929785.1 Cryobacterium sp. Y62
ATTTCCGCGCCCGGTAGGCCGCCGGCGATGACCATGCCGGACCGTTCGACGAATCCGCGTGCTTTCATCCGGTCGGACTCGCTCGGCAGGGAGAGGAGGTCGCTCATCGTGTGTGAAATCATTGCCAGGCCCACGCCGCGTTGACGGTTGAGCCGGGTGAGGGCGTCGACCCGGTCGACCATGCCCGCTCCCGCGCGCAGTGCCCGCCAGAGCTCGTCGAGGACGACGAGGTAGTGGCGGCGTGGTTCGAGGCCGGCGTCGGCGAGGGCGTTGGCGATGTTCACGGTGCCAAACCCCGCCGACCAGCAGGCGAGCAGAATTGCGGCTTGCATATCGGTGTCGGAATCCTCGATCGAGGACACGTCATAGACAACGGGACGATCCCTCATCATCGGAACGTCGGTGGGGTGGGCGAAGGTCTCCCCCAAGCGCCCACCCGAGGTGAGGCTGATGAGTGAGGCCTCTAGCTCTTCTGTGATCTTCTTGTACCGCTCAAGGTCGCCACGGTCCAGGGCCACCGCGCGCACTTCCGCGGGGGCTTCCTGAATCACGCGCAGTAAGTCGCCGAGCACCGGGACTCCCCCGTTGCGTTCGTCGAGGACGGTGAGGGCGCGGTCGATGATGGCTTCCTCGCGAGCAGAGGGTGGGTCTTTGCGCAGGATCGTGAGGAGGGCGGACACCATCGTTTGCCGGCGTCCGTGAGCGTCGGCGAGCACCATGTGCCGTTCCTTCTCTTTACCGGCGAGGCGTAGCCGTTCGGCGGCGGCGGTGGCTTCGCCGGGATCGAGGATGTTCAGGTGCCCGCGGCCACGGCCGAGGGTGATGACCTGTCCACCGAGAGCGCGGATCATGTCGACATAGTCGGGCTTCAGATCGCCCAAAACCAGCGGCAGGTTTCCGAATCCTGCGCCGCCGGCGGCCATCCGTCGGATGAGCGTTGATTTGCCCAGGCCCGGCAGGCCGAGCACAAACACGGAGGGGTTCGAGATGAGGCCGGCGTCCTGAAACCAAGAAATGGGGTCGGCGCAGACGGTCGCCCCGGTGAAGAGTTGCAGGCCGATCGGTACGCCGATCATCGGGGTTCCTGTTCCGACAGAGAAGGGATGCAGGCCGCACACTTGCACGGTCGTTCCGCGCCATTCATCGGCCGGCTGGATGACGGTGGACTCACCCCGACCACGCCCCAACCAGCCTCGGGGACCGGGGCGACGGACCGGGGGCTTCTTTTCCTTGTCTGCCTTCGTCTGCTTGGCCGTGGCCAGCTCGCGTGGCTTCGATTTGAGTTTCGAATTCGCGGCCTTGCGCCGGGTGGAATCGATGGCGGGCATTAGAGCTGCTCCCTAACCTCAGACGGAATCCGCACATGTTTCGGCAGGACCAGACCGAGCGGAAGTGCGGCCGCGAACGCGGAATCCTGAGAACCGTGCACGATACGAAGGCGCAGCCGGGCGGTAGCGGAGAGGTTGTCGATCGCGGCCTTCGCGTCGGCCTCGTGGGCGGCGCCTGTCACCGTGGCGGTGACGAGCATCCCGAAGTTGACCAGGCCAGCGCCCGACGCTTCCTCCTGCGCCGTGGCGAGAGCGGCCCGTGTTGCGGTCATACTTCGTGCTGTGGGTTTGTTTGCGGACTGCACATTGAACGTCGAGGCGCGCACGTCTGCCTCGACGATCGCCGCGGCCTTGGCTGCATCGATCGGCCGGTAGAGCAGCGTGACACGCTTCCGTGCGACGTCTCGGTGCGGCGCCAACAGGCGAGCCAGGATGCTTGAGGGGACGTTGCCGCGCGGGGCGCCGCTCATCATCCACGTCACCGACACGGCCGAATCGTGCCGGTAGGTGTCCCAGTTCGCCTGATGAGCTGTGGGGCCGACCTCGGGCCAGTAGAGCTCGGGTGGCTCACCGGCAGCGTTCGCGTCGTCGATGAGTCGTGCTGCAGCCGGGTCGTAGGCGACGCGGATGACTTCGCAGAGCTCTTGGGCGCTCAGCGGGCGCGTTGCCCCGGCGCCGGTTGAGGAGAGGCTTTGCGTGAGGCCGGGCAGGCGCGAGGCCAGCTCGCGGCCCATTTCATCGGGGGTGCGCTTTTTCCCTCCGACGCGGGCAGCGGCGTTGAAGGTGATGGCGACATAGGCCTTGATCGTCGCGGAACCAGCCGNAGCCGGGTACTGCCGCACCAGGTCATGCAGGATGCTCGTGGCAAATTCTGGAGCGTCTGGATCAATCCGACTGTTCACTTCGCGGCGGAGCCGCGTGCCCGTGTCGGGGGCCGTTTCAATCGTCACGGATACGGCCTCGATGCCGGGTTCGTCGCCGAGGCTGGCGAGCCACATGCCCCACTCGGCCACCCACACGTCGACCTGTTCGCGGTCGACGAGCGCTGCGCCGTCGGGCTCCGTCGCGATGACGACGGTGTAATCCGACGTCGTGGGGACCTGCAACAAGGCGAACGGGCGGTTGTAGCTATCGCGCCACTCCGTCAACGCGGAACCCGCGGCCAGGCCCGGCAGTTGAGCGGTGCCCCACTCGGCCCGTCCGAGCGGCCCCGACCGGTAAATATGCGTCCCCGTACTCTTAGTCACCATCCACCCAACCCGTGTGGTGGCCCGCATCAGCAGGCTCTGACCATGCTTGTCCTTGACCGCCACCGTCAAAAGGAACACCCCGAAAACGAGCGCCGTGACGACGCCGCTGACAATGTTCGAGGCCATCGTCACGATGACGCTGAAACCGGCCCCCACAAACAAAATCGCCGTACCGATTGACCCCAACCCCAGAAGACCAGCGGTCTTCGGTTTCGTCCAATTGCCGTAGCTGCGCGGTGCGCTATGCGTTGTCATCGAGAACCTCCTGCTTAGGAACCGCTAGGTCCAGTTGAATCATCGGCCGCCGACTGCACAGCACTCTTCGCAGCGACAGCAGCGCCCTGGGCAGCGGAGCCCGCCATCTGTGCGCCCACCACAAGGGGCGCAGCAGGCCCAGCCACAGCTGCTGCCCCACCGGCCGCGGCACCTCCCCCAGCTGCCGCGCCACCGCCGGCTGCCCCTGCACCAGATGCAGAGCTGCTCCCGGTGCCGGAGGGCGTCGGGGTGGGAGCCGAGGGCTTGCCGCCGCCGGGCGTGCTTGAGCCAGTCGGAGCATCGCTGCTACCGCCGCCGTTGCCGCTGCTGGTGGGGGTCGATGATGAGCTACTCATTCGTTTGATTGCTCCGCTGGCTAGGTCGCCGCCGATCGCGCCTGCTGCGCCAGCCAACGCCATACCGGCGGTGCCGCCGCCGGCGACAGCACCGGTCATGGGGGCGACGAATTTGAGGAGAGCGGGCAAAGCGATCAGGGCCATGAGCATCAGCGCGAGACCGGTGAGAATCGTCCAAATACCTCCGCCGTCATCCTTGAAAGCGTCCGTGCCGGTGAGGCTGAACGCCGCTGCATAGATGAGCGCGGCCGCGGGCTTGTAGAGAATGAAAGCGATCGTCCAGCCGATCACCTTCCCAAACCACTGCTTACCCATTTGCGTGTTCGTGAAGCTCGCCGTCAGCGGCAACACGCCAGCCAGGATGACCAGCAGCCCACCGCGAACGACCATGAGTGCAACCTGGACGTAGGTCATCAGAAGAGCAATCGAGCCCAGAATGAGGACCCCGATCAGCCCGATCGGTGAGCTGGCGGTAATCGCGACCATCGCCGCAACGTTCGTCCCGAAGCAATTGGATTCTCCGGCCGCTGACACATCACAGTCCGTAGCTCCGTTGAGAATCCAGATCGAGAACGCATCGGCAGCAGTCGTAGCGAGGGTAATAATTGCAAGCCCAGTACCCGAAACCACAATGAGGGTAATCAGTGACTGGATCAGATCCTTGCCCGGCTGTGCGCGCTGTTCCCACGCCATTCGAATCCCGCCGATGATCACGGAGAGAATCGCCAGGCCACCGACGTAATACCAGAGCGAGTTCTGTAAGAACCCGACGGTCGTCGATGATCCCCCGGGCGCATTCGCACCCAACAGCCCACCGACGAGCGCGGACGCACCCGAGATGAGCAAGGTCGCTATGAAAATCACCCCGAGGGTGCCCACATGACGAAAACCCTCACCACGACGGCTCCGAAGAGCGATAGTCGCGCCGAGGGCGATGATCGACAACACCGCAAGCGTGAGCCCGATGTACGTTACGTACCCGAGGATCGTTGAGAACTCTTCTGAGCCAGGGCTATTCGTGGGGAGCCTCGTCGTGCCGTCACCAGCGGTAAGAACGGGGGTCGGCACGGCGACCCACATCGTCCCAACACTCGCCAAAGCCTTCCCGAAACCTTCCAGAACACGGTTGGCCAGCTCTTGAACGGCATCGTTCGACGCTTTAGATACGACGCCGGTAACCCCTTCGCCAACAGCGCATCCGATGTCGAATATTGAACAAGCCATGTTTTACGCCCCAGACCAAGGGATGTAACCGCCCAAGTTTTCTACCTGAGCGGGCTGAAGGGGGTTGTTCCCCTCGGCATCTGTGACGCCCTTCCAATCTCCGCCTGACCACTGCAAGACGTTGGGGATGCTCACGAGTGCTCCGCTATTGGAAACCTGGAACACGAGATCCACTATCGTCTCGTCGGACGAATAGGAATTGATCTTGAATCCGGCGAGCTGCGCCCTAAAATTCTGGTCTCCTGGTGCGTTCTCGCCTGATTTTTCTCGTTCAAGTGCGGCATTCTGGCCAGGGCCGGGAACGAGGAACCGTTTGGAAAGTTCCGGTGCGAGTCTGTTGTCTGTGCCCATTGCCATGAGATTAATTGAGGCAAAAAGAGCACCCTCTGCAGTGTGTGCATAGCAACTACGGAATCCATCGTCGATGATTCCGGGCCCCGCGCCCTTTGGGTCAGCGGGTGCAGCAACAGTGCCTACCAGTTCCCACTTTGTGTCAGGAGCATTCGTCAACGTGTTCTCTGTGTCGAATCCCGGAAGGCTGCACACGCTCTTGTCGGCGGCGTCGCCGCTGGGGGCCGTCGACGTGGGGTTGCTCGTTGGTTGTGTGGTGTTATCGTCCGAGCCGCGGGCGAGAGATGTCAGGAGGACGATGATCGCGGCGAGGAGGATGATCCCGACGATGATGGCGGCGGCGATGAATCCCGGTCGGGAGAGTGGGTTTCTGTGTTCTGTGTTCGTCATGCGGTGCTCCTTCGCGCGATTGATACGAGTGTTAGGAGCCGGAGATGAATCCGACGAGTGCGGTGGCTGCGCCGATGATCATGACGCCGACGAGGATGCTGACGAATGTTTTGACGTGTTCTCCACCTTCGCCGCGTCGGGAGTTGAACATGAACATCACGGCGACGGCGATCAGTGCCAGGATCGCCGCGATCAAGCCCACCCATTTCGCCCAGGCAAGGATCGTGCTCACGGCTTCAAATCCGGGTGGGGCCAGTGGTTCCGGGTCGGGAAGTGCGGTGAAGAGCTGACCGACCGTGGTGAGGGCGTGTGCGGCTGTAAGGGAGAGGGACATTGAGACCTTTCAGTTGTGGGTGGGGGCGCTCGTCGGTGTGAGGGAGAGGTCAGTGAAGAGCTCCAGGAATTCTTTGGGCAGCGGAACCGTAGTGTCTGGGGGTCCGAGGCGCCAGGCGTTAACCCAGGGCAGGTTCCACACGCGGGGGACGCCGCCGGCGATGATGTGCTCGAGGTGGCGCAGCTCTTTAGGGCGACGTCTGGGGGCGTCAGCGATAAGTACCAGGCCGGCGAGTTGTATTCCGTCGCCTAATGTGTTCGCTGCCCACTCTGTGGCGGCGTGTTGCGCGGTGAGTAGGCCGGTGTAGTTTGTCCGTGCCACCAGGACGACGCGATGCGTTGTTCCGGCGGTGGTGGGAATTGGCCAAGCATGGTCGCAGGGCCGGGTGCCGGCTGTGAGAGCGGCGAGGGTAGATTCTCCTGCGCCGCCGTGGACGCCGAGCCACCAGAGCGTTGCTGGCCATGCTGCGTCGCGGCGCGGCAGCCGATCAATTGTGTCGGGGAGCGGGATGCCGGGTTGCGGCGCGGTCGCGCCGTGACGCTCGTTTCGTCGTGTGGGAACCGGCGCGGCGGTGTCGGGTTCGTTGGACGGGTTAGGGCCGATGAGCCACCGATTCGCACTCGGGCTCATACGGATTCCCCTCTGTCCTGATTCATGCTCATTCGCGTCACTCACATAGACTCGTGTTCTACCCCGCGTTAAGGGTTCTCAGCGTCCTGTATTCATAGTACCTATGTGATGCGTACTTATACTTTTATGCACTCATATACCTCTGTGGTCGGCTACGCTCGGAGGGTGGACGAGACACCAGCGCTGATGATGTGGCCCGACTCGATGTTGCGCCGCTACGGCGACATGTTGAGCGTGGCTGACGTCTCCTGCGTGCTGAGGTTGGAGCCGCGTAACGTTCGGTGTTTGCTCACCAGTAGTGATGTGGCCATCCGGTTGCCCGGGGTGAAGATCGGCAAGAGCTGGCGGATTGCCCGCGATCAGTTGCGCGCGTACCTGATTGGGCATCACAACGACGACTGTGCACTCCGTTCAGAGGACGACGAGAGAGGCCCCACGTCATGATCGAGACCGTTCCCATATTTCCCAGGATTGAGGCCACCGTTGCAGCCGATGCGACGGGAACCGTCGCGATCAACGGAGTGATGCAGTCGGTGGTCGGCGCGGATGAACAGGCGGTGCGGGGAGAAATTCTTACCCTCGTCACGGTGACGGCCACCGACATGGGCCGCCCCGTCCGGTTGAATACCCGGGACCGGCTCGGGGAACAGTTACTCGCGGTCTACCCCGACGGCCGCGTGGAAGCGCTCTCTGACCTCGATGCTTCGGCAGCGCTCGTCACGTCGACTCCAGCCGTCGCTCAACAGGCCTCGCCCGCGAAACCTGACCCGGATAGAGCTCAGCGTTCAGAAGGTCCAACCACCCGATTGACCCTCAACGACTTTCTGCAATCTCGGCCAGCCGCGGTGGCCGGCCCGGCCATGATGGGGTGGCAGGGTACTGTGCGTCGGCTGACGGGCGGCCTCGTCTCGGTTGGGCCCGGCGAGGCGGAGCTCACGCACCGGAGCGCGATTGATCGGGTCCAGCAAAGCCTGCGCGGACCTCGAACGGTCGTCGTCATCAACCCGAAGGGTGGCGCTCATAAGACCACCGCGACGTTGCTGCTGGCGGCGACGTTTGGCACCTACCGTGGCGGGTACACGCTGGCGTGGGACAACAACGAAACCCGTGGGACGCTGGGATGGCGGGCCCAGCCCGCCCGCCACAGCAACACAGCCGTCGATCTGCTCCGCGATCTTGAACGCTTCAATGACCTGCGCAGTGCCCGGGTCGGGGACCTCGACAACTATGTTCGCTCGCAGGGCTCCACCCAGTTCGACGTGCTCGCCTCCGACGAAGACGCGGCGGCATCATCGACGATCAACGGTCAGGCGTTCACTGAGTTGCACACCGCCCTGAGCCGGTTCTACCGGGTCATCGTCGTGGATACGGGCAACAACATGCGGGCCTCCAATTGGGAAGCCGCCCTCGACGCCGCCGATCAGCTCGTCATCGTCTCGACAATCCGTGAAGACACTGCAGCCAGCGCCGCGTGGCTTGTGGACGGACTGTATGAGAGGGGCCACGCAGAGAAGGTGCGTAACGCCGTCACCGTTCTCGCCTCCCCCTCCAAGGTGGCCGATGCGCAGCTGAACCGCCGGTTGCACGGCCACTTTGCGTCCCTGACTCGCACGGTGCTCGACGTGCCCCACGACCCCGCACTGGTCGAGGGAGGAACGCTGAGCTACGACGCTCTGGCCCCGGCGACGCGTGAAGCGTGGCTGCAAGTCACCGCAGCCGTCGCGGACGGCCTGTGACACGCGCCCTGGTCGCCGTGGTGTACCTCACTGCTGCCCTCGCTCTGACGGGATGCGTCGGCGCCACAGCGCCGCCGACCGTGGCCCCGCCGACGAGCTCCACCAGCACACCGTCGACACTGTCCGGAACCGCGGTGCCGGGCGCGCCCACCGATGACGCGAGCGTGCTGCCCGTGCCGGAAGCGGGAACGGACAGCCGCGCCGACGCGATCACCACAGTGGAGAAGGTCGTTTCGACGTTTGGGCAGCCGACACTTGATGCCACGACGTGGATGAACAACATGTACCCGCTCCTGACCCAAACGGGCGCGGCGGCCTATGAAGGAACTGATCCGGCGCAGGTCCCCGTGCACCAGGTCACCGGGGCGGGCACCATTCTGGACGGCTCCACCGAGGTCGCATTGATCGTTCAGGTTCCCACCGACGCGGGCCTGTACACCGTCAGCTTGAGCCGCTCGGGCGCGTCCGTGCCCTGGCTTGCTGATCGAATCCGACCCGCACAGGGATAACGATGGCTGACACAAAAGGGACAGGGGCGCTGATTCTCATTGGGGTGCCCGTCGCTCTCCTCGGGACGTTTTTCCTGCTGATCATCCTCGTGTTCTCTGGCACGGCCGTCAGTGCTGCCTGCAGCGAAGCGGCTGGCACGGTGAACCCCGAGACGGTGCCCACCGATCCCATAGCCGGCTATTCCGGCGAGCAGCTGGCCAACGCCGCCTACATCATGAACGCAGCCAGCACCCTCAAACTGGATCGCACGGCTCAAGTTCTTGGGGTGATGACCGCTATGGGGGAAAGCTCGCTCGTGAACGTTGGCTACGGCGACGACCTGACTGGCGTCACCAACCCGGACGGCTCCCCCACCAGCTCGCTGGGCTTATTCCAGCAGCAGTGGAGCCTGGGCTCATGGGGAACCCGCGACGCGGTGATGGACCCTACCCATGCCGCGACGGCGTTCTTTGAACGCCTGGTCGGCGTGGCCGATTGGCAGAGCCTTGCGCCCACCCTCGCCATTCACCAGGTGCAGGGCAACGCCGACCCGTTCCACTACGAAAGCTTCTTCGGCGCAGCCGACCAGATCGTGACCGCACTCGCCGGAGACGGTGACGGTGCCGCCGGTGGTGGCTGCGCCAGTGGCACTGTTGCTCTGCCGCTGAGCGCCGGTTTCAATATGACCGACGACTACGGCCCGAGGAAGAGCCCGATCGCGGGGGCGAGTAGTTGGCACCCCGCCTCCGATTTGCAGCATTACCCAAACCCTTGCGGTGACCAGATTTACGCGATCACCGGCGGAACCGTCACTCTCATTGCCGGCTACCAGGTCTCGATAAAATCCTCGGACGGCTACACCGTCTCCTACCTGCACATGAAACTTTCCGACGTGTCCGTCAAGGTCGGCGACGCCGTCACGACCGGCCAGCCGATCGCGCTCGTCGGCAACGAGGGACCCTCCACCGGGTGCCACCTCGACCTTCGCATCAACGCAGCAGGCAGCACGAACGAATCCATCAATGCCCTCCAAGCCGGGGAAGATCTCGGCGGCCCCCCTGCGTCTTCCGGATTTGTGAATCCGGAGGAATACTTCACCCTGTTCGGCATGGAATTG
>NZ_PJJK01000089.1:0-40261 GCF_002929785.1 Cryobacterium sp. Y62
CCAGCTCGACCAGCTCGACCAGCTCGACCAGCTCGACCAGCTCGACCAGCTCGACCAGCGTGATGGTGACGTTCCTAAAATTGCGCCTCGAACATCGCAATAATGACGATTTCGAGAGCGGCGGAAATGGTGGGGTTTCGAGCAGGTCGCGTCGTGGGTGTGCGGGCTCGACAGTGTGCCCGTGCTTCGCAGGAAGACAGTGTCGGCCGTGAGCGACTCTGTCGGTGCGCACCGATAGAATTAATTCATGGCTGGACTGATTCGACAAAGTGACATCGAAGAGGTCAAGGCCCGTACTAACATCGCGGACATCATCGGTGATTATGTCACCCTGAAGTCCGCCGGTGTCGGCTCGATGAAGGGACTTTGCCCCTTCCATGACGAACGTAGTCCCAGCTTTCATGTGCGCCCGCAGGTCGGCTTCTATCACTGCTTCGGCTGTGGCGAGAGCGGCGACGTGTATTCCTTTCTACAGAAGATGGACCATGTCAGCTTCAGCGAGGCCGTTGAACGGCTCGCGGGTCGGGTCGGCCTCGACTTACACTACGAAGACGGCTCCGGAGCGGCCCCCGACCACGGCAATCGCGCCCGCCTGCTCGCGGCCAACCAGGCGGCATCCGATTTCTTCAGCGACCAGCTCGGCAGCGCGGGCGCTGAGGTCGGCCGGACGTTCCTGGGGCAGCGCGGATTTGACGCCAACGCGGCGACCCGGTTCGGCGTCGGGTTTGCGCCCAAGAGCTGGGACGAACTGACCAACCACCTGCGCGGTCGCGGATTCACCACCGAGGAACTCACCTTGTCCGGTCTGGTCTCGAGCGGCGATCGCGGCATCTATGATCGTTTTCGTGGCCGCCTGGTCTGGCCGATTCGCGACATCACCGGGCAGACCATTGGCTTCGGAGCGCGCAAGCTGCTCGACGACGACAAGGGCCCGAAATACCTCAACACCCCCGAGTCCCCGGTCTACCACAAAGCTCAGGTGCTCTACGGCCTCGACCTCGCCAAACGTGACATCTCCCGCAGTCACCAGGTCGTCGTGGTCGAGGGTTACACCGACGTAATGGCGTGCCACCTGGCCGGCATCACCACGGCCGTCGCTACCTGCGGCACCTCGTTCGGCGTCGACCACATCAAGGTGCTGCGCCGCGTGCTCGGCGATGATTCCGGCGTCGGTGAGGTCGTCTTCACCTTCGACCCTGACGCCGCCGGTCAGAAGGCCGCCATGCGCGCCTTCAGCGAGGAGCAGCGATTCTCCGCTCAGACCTATGTAGCGGTCGGCCCGGAAGGACTCGACCCCTGCGACCTGCGGTTGCAGCGCGGCGACGACGCAGTACGCCGCATGGTCGACTCGAAGAAGCCGATGTTCGAGTTCATGATTCGGCAGATTCTCTCCCAGTACAATCTCGACACCGTTGAAGGCCGAACGGCTGCCCTGCGTGCCGCGGCCCCCGTGGTCGGGGATATTCGCGACCCGGTGCTGCGCCCCGGCTACACCCGGGAACTCTCGCGCATGCTTGGCGTCGATATGGGCGAGGTTGCCAAGGCGGTCACCAACGCCCAGTCCGGATCGCGCTCCTCGGCGAGCGGCGGGCCGAACGCTCCCCGGCATGCCGGCGCGGTCGAAGTGCTGCCGGAGCGCCCGTTCTCGTTGGTCGAATTGCCCGGCGACCCGGTCACCCGACTTGAACGCGACGGCCTCATGGCCATGCTGCAGCGGCCAACGCTGATCGGCCGGGACATCCTCGACAGCGCGGTGCAGACGTCCTTTGTGAATAGCTCGCTCGCGGTGGTGCGCGACGCGATCGCCTCGAGCTTGCCGCACTTCGATGCACCCGACTGGCTCGATCGCGTTGTCGCTGAGGTTCCGGACACCCTGAAGAACCTTGTTCAGGAGCTCGCCATGGCCAATCTGCCCGAGCGCACTGAGAAGGACGTCACCCGCTACGTGCGCGAGATCACGATCGTGCTCATCGATAAAGACCTGCTGCGCCTCAAAGCCGAATTGCTTGGTCGACTGCAACGAGCGGATGCTGGCGATACCGAGATGTACCGCACCCTCCAGCGCGAACTAGTGCGCGTCGAGGCCGAGCGGCGGGCCCTCCGCGACGATTAGCGCATGCGCAACATTTGAGCATTTCCCCGCCAAACTGCAAGATATGAGTCGTGGATTGTTGCAGATATGTAAAGAAGCTGCGTCTGATCGTGGTCATGTGCGAATTCTGTGCTAATTCTTTTCTTACAGCAATGAACGGCTGTGCCTTTTTGGGGCGCTCCTGGTCATGAGACTTCTACAGGAAGAGGACGACGGATATGACATCCGCATTCACCACCGGCAAGCGTGCTCTCGCTGCCACAGCCGGCTTCGCGGTCGCAGCACTGGTTCTGTCCGGTTGCGCCTCGGGCGGGAGCACCACCCCCGATGCGGCAGGCGGTGGCCCGCTCCTCATCGGCACCACTGATAAGGTCACCACCCTTGACCCGGCCGGCTCGTACGACTCCGGATCGTTCTCGGTGCAGACGCAGGTTTTTCCGTTCCTCATGAACAGCGCCTATGGCACAGCGGATGTCGAGCCAGACATTGCGGTCAGCGCCGAGTTCACCTCCCCGACGGAGTACACCGTTGTGCTCAAGCCCGACCTCAAATGGGCCAATGGCAACGCCCTCACCGCATCTGACGTCAAGTTCAGCTTCGACCGCCAGCTCGTGATCGCGGCCGATACCGGCCCGTCGTCCCTGCTCTACAACCTCGACAGCACGGCTTCCGTGGATGACACCACGGTTGTCTTCACGCTCAAGGCCGGGAACGACCAGATCTTCCCACAAATTCTGTCCAGCCCCGCTGGAGTGATCGTGGATGAAGATTCCTTCTCCGCGACCGAGGTCACGTCAGACGATGACATCGTTGCAGCTGAGGCCTTCGCCGGCCAGTACGTGCTGACGAGCTACGGCTTCAACAATCTCCTCTCTTACAAGGCGTACGAGGGATACCAGGGTTTGCTCGGCGCACCCAAGACGGATGTCATCAACGTCAAGTACTACACCGACGCCTCGAACCTGAAGCTCGACGTGCAGGAAGGCAACATCGACGTCGCGTGGCGCAGCCTCTCCGCGACGGACATTGACGACCTGCGCGGCAACGACGCGGTCAAGGTCGTTGACGGCCCCGGTGGAGAAATTCGCTACATCACCTTCAACTTCAACACGCAGCCCTTCGGCACGACGACCGCTGAGGCCGACCCGGCCAAGGCCCTCGCCGTTCGTACAGCAGTTGCCGACGTTGTTGATCGCGCCGAGCTCGCCGATCAGGTCTACAAGGGTACCTACACACCGCTGTACTCTTATGTTCCTGCGGGCATGACCGGTGCCACCGAGTCGCTCAAGGGCCTCTACGGCGACGGCGAAGGCGGACCGGACGTTGAGAAGGCCGCTGCGGACCTCGCTGCTGCAGGCGTGACAACGCCGATCGCGCTGAACCTGCAGTACAACGCCGACCACTACGGCCCCGGCTCGAGCGACGAATACGCGCTGATCAAGGATCAGCTGGATGCCTCCGGCCTGTTCACCGTCAGCTTGCAGTCGACCGAGTGGGTCCAGTACTCCAAGGACCGCGTCGCCGACGTGTATCCCGCATACCAGCTCGGCTGGTTCCCGGACTACTCCGACGCTGACAACTACCTGGCCCCGTTCTTCGCCGAGGGAAACTTCCTCAAGAACCACTACGACGACGCCGACGTTACTGCCCTGATTCAGAAGCAGGCCGTCACCAATGACCCTTCAGAGCGCACCGCGCTCATCGAGGAAATCCAGGACAAGGTTGCGGCTGCACTCTCCACTGTGCCGCTGCTTCAGGGCGCCCAGGTCGCCATCACGGGTACTGATGTCACCGGAACCCAGGACACACTCGACGCGTCCTTCAAGTTCCGTTACGGCGCGCTGGCCAAGGGCTAGGCAGCACTTCGACTAGAGCCTTTTCTAGTTTGATCACCGGGGGTATCCAGCGATGCAATCGCTGGATACCCCCGTTTCTTTTTGCAATTGTGAGGTAGCGATGAGCACTGTGGCCATGAAGCCGCCAGCACCGGCGGCCGGGCGTCGTTCGAAGAAGAGAACCAGCCCGGGCGGTGGAATAGGCCGCTATCTTCTCATTCGGTTCCTACTCATCTTCCCCACCATTTTTATTCTGGTGTCGATGGTGTTCTGGCTGATGCGCACCACGGGAGACCCGATCACCGCTGCGCTCGGCGGAAAGCTCGGGCCGGACCAGCTCGCCGTACTCATCAGCGAGGCCGGCTACGACCGCCCCATCATCATCCAGTATTTCGAGTACCTCGGCCAGGTCTTCACCGGTAACTTTGGCACGACCATCAGCACCAGCCGCCCCGTATCCGAGGTTCTGCTCACCTACGGCTCCGCGACGGCCGAGCTCGTCTTCTACGCGCTCATCGTGGCGTTCATCGTCGGTATCCCGCTCGGAATGGTCGCCGCGTACTGGCGAGACAAGGCTCCGGACGCTTTTCTGCGCGTCTTCGCCATTCTGTGCTACGCCACCCCGGTGTTTTTCGCGGGACTCCTGCTCAAGCTCGTCTTCGCGGTTTGGCTCAAGGTCCTGCCGGTTGCCGGCCGCGCCACTGTCGGTTCCGAACTGGAGATGCAGTTTCTGCCCGACAAGACCGGCATCTACTTCATCGACGCGCTGAAGACGGGCAATCCTGCCCTCTTCGGCGACGTGCTGCTGCACGCCGTGCTTCCCGCGTTGGCCCTTGGGCTGCTCACCGCCGGCGTTTTCCTCCGGCTGGTGCGCACCAACGTCATCGGTACCCTTGGCACCGATTACGTGGATGCGGCCCGCTCGCGTGGGGTGAACGAGTTTCGGCTGGTCAGCAAGCACGCTTATCGTCCGGCGCTGATCCCCATCATCACCGTCATCGGATTGCAAATCGCCTTGCTGCTCGGTGGCGCCGTACTGACGGAGACCACCTTCGAGTGGAAGGGTCTGGGCTTCATGCTCATTGAATTCATCAAGGCCCGCGACTTCGTGGCCGTGCAGGGAATTGTGGCGCTCCTTGCCGTGATCGTGGCCCTGTCCAACTTCATCGTGGACATTATTGCCGCGCTCATCGACCCGAGAGTGCGGTACTGATCATGACAACGTTCACTGAAACCACGCACGCAGCCAAGGCTCCGCTGTGGACCCGACTGCCCGTCGTTCACCAGTTCCGTCAAAGCGTTGGCTTGCAACGGGGAATGCTCCTGATCGGCCTTGTTATTACCGGTATTTTCATCCTCACCGCCATTTTTGCCCCTCTGCTGGCGCCCTACGGCTTCAGTCAGCTGCGCGGCGACGGCGACCCCTTCGGTGCTCAGCAGGCACCGAGCGGTGAACACCTTCTGGGCACCACCGTCGGTGGCTACGACGTGCTGTCGCGGGTCATCTGGGGTTCGCAGACCGCGATTGCGGTCATGGTTATCGCCGTTGTGCTGTCGATTTTCGCCGGCGTAGCCCTCGGTCTTGTCTCCGGCTACTTCGGTGGGTGGCTCGACCGGGTACTTGTCGTAATCTGCGACGCCGTTTATGCCTTTCCGGCGCTGCTGCTGGCCATCGTGATGGGTATCGTCATTTCGGGTGGACGTTCCGGTCTGTGGGGCGGAATCTTCGCTGCGGCGATCTCCATCACCGTGGTTTTCATTCCGCAATACTTCCGCGTGATTCGCGCGGAGACCGTGCGCATCAAGGCCGAGGCTTACGTCGAGTCGGCGCGAGTGCTCGGGGCCAGCAGCGGACGCATCATGTTCCGTCATGTGTTGCGCAATGCCACGCGCACCCTTCCCCTCATCTTCACGCTCAACGCCTCCGAGGCGCTGCTCACCTTGGCTGGCCTTGGCTTCATTGGCTTCGGCATTGAACCCTCGTCGGCCGCCGAATGGGGCTACGACCTGAACAAGTCGCTCTCCGACGTCACGAGTGGTATCTGGTGGACCAGCCTGTTCCCCGGGCTCGCCATCGTGCTTGTAGTGCTGGGCATCACTCTGGTCGGCGAAAGCCTCAATGACCTTGCTGACCCGCGGCTGCGCAGCCGGCGTGCTCCAGGCAAGACCACCGGCGTCGTCGCCGCGACCAGCGTAGTTCCCGGCGGAACCCTGGCGGCCGGCCCGGGCGGCATCGAGGGGCTTGAGGCCGGTCTGTCGGCTCCCGACCCACATCCGAACGACGACCCATTCGAGGCCAAATAATGAACTCCCTGCCCGACGTCGTACGCATCGACAACCTCAATGTGACCTTTGCCACCGATGGGGGTGCGGTCAAAGCCGTCGACGGAGTAACGCTGCGCGTCGCTCCCGGCGAGATTCTCGCCATCGTGGGGGAGAGCGGCAGCGGCAAGACCGTCACCGCCAAAACCATCCTGGGCCTGCTCCCGGAAACGGCGACCGCCCACGGCGCGGTCATCCTGAGCAACAAGGACGGCTCCCAGTCCAACGATGTGCTCTCCGTCAGCAAGCAGAAGCTGCGTCAGCTACGGGGAACGGATGTTTCCATGGTGTTCCAGGAGCCGTCAACGGCTCTGAACCCGGTGTACACCGTCGGTTGGCAAATCGCCGAGGGGATCCGTGCCCACGGTGAGTTCAGCCGCAAGGAAGCCCGTGCGAAGGCGATCGAGATTCTCGGCCGGGTCGGCATCCCCGATCCCGATAGCCGCGTCGACTACTACCCGCACCAGTTCTCCGGCGGCCAAAAGCAGCGCGTGGTCATTGCCATGGCGCTCGTGCTCGACCCTGGGCTGATCGTCGCCGACGAGCCAACGACTGCGCTCGACGTGACAGTGCAGGCCGAGATTCTCGACCTGCTGCGGCGCTGCCGCGACGATTTCGGTACCGCGATCGTGCTGATCACTCATAACATGGGCGTTGTCGCTGACCTCGCCGACCGCGTGGTCGTCATGTACGAGGGCAAGGTGGTTGAAGAGGCCCCCGCCCAGGAGCTGTTCTCCAACCCGCGGCACGACTACACCAAACGACTGCTCGGTTCGGTGCCTCGCGTTGGTCATGGCACCATCCGGGCTCAAGCCCGGGCCGCAGCGCGTCAGCCGGACTGGGCTGAGCAATCTCCGGTCGTCGTCGCCGATAACCTGAAGATCCAATACCCGGGCCGACTCGGCAAACCCGGCTTCACCGCTGTCGACGGAGTGAACTTTATCATCCGACCGGGCGAGGTACTGGGTCTGGTCGGCGAGAGCGGTTCCGGCAAGACCACCATCGGTCGCGCAATGGGCGGGCTCACGCGAGTTACCGGCGGCTCGCTGACGGTGCTCGGCCACGAAATGAACGGTTTTAGGGAACGCGCTTTCAAAAAGGTACGCAGCGAGATCGGATTCGTTTTCCAAGACCCGGCTTCGAGCTTCAACCCCTTGCTCACCATTGCCGAGTGCGTCGCCGAGCCGCTTGTCGTGCACGGGCGAGCAGCAAATACCCGCGCCGCGCGCAAGCGCGTGAACGAACTGCTCGAGGCGGTGCAATTGCCGCGCGCCTACGGCGATCGCTACCCGCACGAACTCAGCGGTGGCCAGCGTCAACGAGCAAGCCTCGCCAGGGGACTCGCGCTCGAGCCGAGCTTGCTCATCGCCGATGAGCCGACCAGCGCCCTCGACGTGTCCGTGCAGGCGAAGGTGCTCGAACTCTTCGCCGAGATCCAGGCGGAATTCGGGTTCGCGGCCTTGTTCATCAGCCACGACCTCGCTGTAGTCGACATTCTCGCTGACCGCATCGCCGTGCTGTACAAGGGAAAAGTGGTCGAGGAAGGCACCGGTTCCGAGGTGCTCGGGGCTCCGAAAGACCCATACACGCAGCGACTGCTCGCCTCGCTTCCGGTTCCCGATCCGGCCAGGCAGGCCTTGCGCCGGAATGAGCTCCGCCTTCTGCGTGCGGCAGGATAGACACTATGAAGCAAGGCGCGGCATCCGTTTCCCCGATCAATTCGAGTGATCTCACCATCGAATATCCGCCGCACGGGGCGAGCCCGGCGTTTGTCGCGGTGCACGGCTTCACCCTGAGCATCGCTCCGGGTGAGGTCGTGGGGTTGCTCGGCGAAAGTGGGTCCGGCAAGAGCACCCTGGCCCGGGTGCTCTCCGGTGCAGCGTTTGTCAGCGAGAGCACCGGCATCCGTCCCCAAATCACCGGCGGCGAAGCGACCGTGCTCGGCTTCGGCCTGCGCCGCATCAGCAAACGCAAGCTCGCGCGGCTCACGTTCGGCGTCGGCTTGCTAGCCCAGGACGCGGCTGACACCCTGCCGTCGACCATGACGGTCGCCGAGATTGTCGCCGAACCGGTACTTGAACGCGATCGACGCTACAACCGTCGTGCCCTCGGGGCACGGGCCGCCACCATGATCGATGCGGTGCGGTTGCCTCTGGCCGTTCTCGGTCAGTACCCGTATGAGCTCTCCAGCGGCCAGCGTCAGCGCGTGGCGCTGGCCCGCTCCCTCGTGTTCGGTCCGTCACTATTAATCGCTGACGAGCCCACAGCGGGCGTTGACGTCACGGTGCGGGGCGCCATCATCGACCTGATCAGCGACCTGCAACGGGAGCGTTCCTTTTCGGCGCTCGTGATCAGCCACGACCTGGCCGTGCTGAGGCAGGTCGCCAACCGCATCGGTGTCATGCATCAGGGTGTGCTGGTCGGCCTTGGCACCATCGAGGAGGTTTTTCAGGACCCGTGGCACCCCTATGTCAGGGGACTCGCCGCCGCTCTGCAACCCGACAAAGTCGAACCGAACGTTCAAGCCGCTGTTGACAGGGCTGGCGCGCCCGCGCTCGATGCCGCCGATGGTGCCGAGAGCGACGATGAACCGGATGCCGCAGTCAGCTTCTGAGACCATTCCCCAGCCCTTCCAACCCGATTTCAGACCGGGGCAGTCGGTGCTCGCGCCGACACGCCCGACCGTACTTTAGCGCGTGAGACTGCACAATTGTTGTGCCGACCCGACTTTACGGGGCTGAACGGGTTCTGAACGCTTCGAATGGTGCCTGCGGAGGCGAACAGAACTCCGTGTGGTTTGGGCTCCGCGGGAAAACTTGGTAATGTAGCAACGCTGCTCAAGCATTCCTCGATAGCTCAATTGGCAGAGCAGCGCACTGTTAATGCGCAGGTTCTTGGTTCGAGTCCAAGTCGGGGAGCGAAAGGCCACTCAGGGCTCCACCCCGGGTGGCCTTTTTTGTCGGGACATTCCTGCCGACAAAAAAGGTCTACCTCAGTTTTCAACATGCGTCACGGCTTCGGCACAAGAGACGGCGGTCAGTAGTGGAGTTCGCGCAACTTCTGGTACCGGCGCTCGGTGCACTGTGCGGTGCGCTGTTGGTGCTTTGGATGATCGGTCTGCTGCGTTCACGCCGGATCGTCTTTGACCGCAACGCCGCCGAGCGCGTGCGTATCGAGTTGGAACTGTCCCTCGCCGAGCAGCAGGGGCGTCTGGCCATCATTCGCGAGCTGCAGGACGGTGCCGTGCTCACCATTGCCCGCCTGATCACCCGGGCCGAAGGCGCGCGATATACCGCCGAAAGTGATCCATCCACGGCCGTACGTGCCGCCACCGCGCTCGTCGACGACGGCCGAGTAGCCCTCGCTGACATGCGCCGGGTGCTGACGATCGTGCGCGAAGGCGAAACCGTCGGTGCACTTCAACCCGGCCCGCAGTCCACCCGCGACCTGTTTCGGGTCATGCGCGATGCGGGCCTCGTGATTAGTTTCAGCGAATCTGGCGAGCGCTTCGCCCTCAAAGCGGGCGCTGAACTGGCCATTTTCCGCATCCTGCAGAGCGCCCTGTCGAACGCGCTCAAGCATGGTGGGGTCGGCACCGAGGCCCGCGTATCGTTCACCTGGACGCAGGACGGCCTGCAGCTGCTCGTCGATGATGACGGCATACGGGCCGCCGCCCGTCGCGACGGCAAGGAGACCGGCGAACAAGCGGCGCGTACCCCGTATTCGATCGAAGATGATCTCAAGGCCCTCAGCGAGAGCATTGCGGGCCCCGGTATCACCCAGATGCGGGAGCGCGCCCAGCTGTTCGGCGGCGTGTTCAATGCCGGAACCGTTCCCGGCCTGGGGTTCTCCGTGTCGGCCGTGTTCCCATCGCTGCGCTTTCACAACGGCGTGCACGGCGTCGACTTGTCCCGGTAGATCAGCGGCATGAGCGAAATTCTGGCCGAAAAGGTTGGTGAACAGCATCAGCAACGATTGGCGACTCGTGAAGGCATCGCTGTGGGGCTTGCGACGGCCGCCTACGGAGTGTCCTTCGGCGCGCTCTCGGTCGCCGCTGGGCTCGATATCTGGCAAACCTGCTTTATCAGCATTGTGATGTTCTCCGGCGGGTCCCAGTTCGCCCTGGTCGGTGTGCTCGCCGCCGGTGGTGTCGCGGCTGGCCCGGCTGCGATCGCGAGCGCGACCCTCCTCGGCGTGCGCAACGGCATCTACGGCATGCGTACCGCACCGATCGTCGGTAGCGGGCTCTGGAAACGGTTTGCTGCTGCCTGGATCACCATCGACGAATCGACCGCGGTAGCCCTGGCCCAGCCGACCCCGCATAGTCGGCGGGTCGGCTTTTGGGTCACCGGTCTCGCCGTTTTCATTGGCTGGAACATCACAACTCTGCTCGGCGCCCTGATTGGGGACGCTCTCGGCGACACTCGAGCCTACGGTCTTGATGCGGCTGCCGCAGCAGCCTTCGTCGGCCTGCTCTGGCCACGATTGAAGCGGATGCAGGCGGTCGCGGTGGCCGTCGCTGCTGCGGTCGTCGCCGCGACACTCACTCCAGTGCTCATACCGGGCTTGCCCGTGCTGATCGCTGCTCTCGTCGCGGTCGTAGTCGGCCTGTTCAACTGGCTGGGAACGCCCGGCGTACCGGGCGGAGCATCCACTCGCCGACCGAGCGATGGATCGGGGCGGGACTCTTGACGCTCTGGCAGATCATCATTGCCGCATCGATCGCCGTGCTCGCGCTGAAACTCGCGGGGTACCTGGTGCCCCCAGCCCTGCTGCACAAGCCGACGCCGGCCCGCATCGCCGACCTGTTGACTGTGGCGCTGCTGGCGGCGTTGATCGCGGTACAGACGCTCGGAAACGGTCAGGCGCTGGTCCTGGATGCCCGCATTCCGGCGGTTATTGTGGCGGCTGGTCTGTTTGCAATCAAGACGCCGTTCATCGTGGTGGTGCTCGTGGCAGCCCTGGTCGCCGCCGGGTTGCGCGCGCTGACCTAGCCTTCGAGGTTGTCGACGCCGGGAATCCAACTCAGGCCCGGAACGCCCCAGCTCTTCTTGCGCGCGACCTTGGCGGCCATCTTGGCGTAGACGTGCTCCAAACGGTCGACGTAGAGCGTACCGTCGAGGTGATCGAACTCGTGCTGGAAGATGCGGGCGAGCCAGCCATCCGCTCGAATCTCAAAAGGCTGTTGTTCCGCGTCGACAGCCCGCAGAATGGCCGATTCGGCTCGCTTGAGCGGAAAGCGTTCACCGGGGAACGATAGACAGCCCTCATCCTCGTCGACATCCTCATCGTCGACCGGTTTGGCAGAGACCGGAGTGATCCAGAGCTCCGGGTTGATCGCCACTCCACGCCAAGTCACTTCGTCGTCGTCCTGAAAGCTGTAAGTGAAGATTCGCAGCCCGACACCCACCTGCGTGGCGGCCAAGCCCACCCCCGGCGCAGCATCCATCGTCTCGAACATGTCTCGAACCAATTCGCGCAGATTGTCGTCGAAATCGACGACGGAAGCTGCGGGGGAGTGGAGAACGGGGTCACCAGAAATTACTATCGCGCGTACGGGCATTTCTCCAGAATATCGGGAAGCTTGTGGATAGGGTCATGAAGTGACTTCTGACCTAACCGATCTGGCGACTGAAATCGCTATTGATCCCAGGCAGGCCATCGGAATTCCGCTGGCCCTAGTCGGCGCGGTCTTTCTCTCCCTCGGTGCCCAGTTTCAACATCGTGGGGTCACCAAGGTCGAAGCGCACACCAATGAGGTCACGGGTGGGCTGACCGTTCGCCAGTTGACGCTGCTGCTTTCGAGACCTTCCTGGGTGTTCGGATCGCTCATGCTCGGCCTGGCGATCGTGTTTCAGCTCACGAGCCTCGCGTTTGCGCCCATCATCGTCGTGCAGCCGCTCGGTGCTGTTGCCCTCGTGATCACGGCAATTCTCAATGCCCGGGTCAGCCGGGTCAGCCTCAACCGAGCAAGCATCATAGCGATCTCGATGTGCGTGGGGGGTGTCGGGCTGTTTGTGACCGTTGCTGCGTTCACCGCCATAGACAAACCGGTCACCGATCGCAATTTGACCACGATTCTCGTCGTGCTCGCAGTCGTCCTGCTGGTCTTCGCGTTGGCGTTCGGTTTTCGACGTCACCGGTCGCAGGCAGTCTTCTATATTCTCGGTGCCGGAGTGCTGTACGGATTTGTCGCGACTCTCGCCAAGGTCGTCATCAACCGCACCCAGAACGGAAATTTCGAGTGGCTGACCTTGACTTGTGTGCTTGGGTTGCTGCTCGCCGCCGGGCTCGGGGCCTATTTCGTGCAGAACGCCTATGCCTCCGGGCCGCCGGATCTCGTCATCGCGGGGCTGACCGTCGTCGATCCCCTAGTTGCGGTGGGAATCGGCATCATTGTGCTCGGCGAAGCCAGTCAGGCACCACCGGCAGCGGCTGTCGCCTTCGTCGTGGCGGGCGCCATCGCCATTTGGGGTGTCTTTCTGCTCGCCCGGTATCATCCCCAGTTGGATCGCTGAAACGGAAGAATTTTGGTGTTCTACGGTGCGGGCGCGTCTCTCGGTGCTCGGTTTAGAATAGGGTCGTGTACGCCGTGTCAACGACCGAGCGCGCCCGAGAATTTCTGCCGGACGATGTTCCTGGCCAACCAACGTAGGGACCACTCCACTTGTCAGATGTGACCGACTTGCAGAGCAGCCCGACTCCGGGTGTTACGCCACAGCGTGGCTCGAATGCTTCGGCGAAAAAACCGCCGATTCGGGTGCTCATCGCCGCGGACACGTTTGCTCCCGACGTCAACGGTGCTGCACGTTTCGCTGAGCGGCTCGCCGCTGGTCTGGTGGAACGGGGCCACGAGGTGCAGATCATGGCTCCCGCTGCATCACGCAAGCACGGCAGCTGGACAGAGATGCACGAGGGTCAGTCCATGGTGGTGCACCGCCTGCACAGCTGGCGCTGGTACCCGCACGACTGGCTGCGGTTCGCGCTGCCGTGGCTGATTCGCGGCCAGAGCCGTCGCATTCTCGATGCCTACCGCCCCGACGTCGTGCATTTTCAATCACACATCAACGTCGGGCGTGGCGTGTCGATCGAGGCGGCGAAGCGGGGAATTCGTTTGGTTGGTACGAACCATTTCATGCCCGAGAACATGGTGAAATTTTCCCTGGTTCCGTTGGGTTTTCAAGATCGCGTGATCAAGGCAGCCTGGCGAGCGGCCCGGCGCACGTTCGGACGTGCCTCAGCGGTGACCACGCCCACCCGGCGGGCCGCACAGTTCCTGGAGAAGTACACCGGACTGACCGGTATCCACGCCATCTCCTGCGGCATTAACGCCGATAACTACTCGCCGAACTTTGATTCACGCACGGAGAACCGCATTCTGTTTGTGGGGCGGGTCACCGGCGAGAAGCAGATCGACGTGCTGCTGAAAGCCGTGGCAAAGTTAAATCCCGACCTCGATGTGCAGGTCGAAATTGTCGGCGGAGGAGACCAGAAACGCAACCTGGAGCACCTGGCTGACACCCTCGGCATCCGCTCACGGGTCACGTTTGCTGGCTACGTGACGGATGAGGAGCTGCGCGCGGCGTACTCGCGGGCGACGGTTTTCGCGATGCCGTCGATCGCTGAGCTGCAGAGCATTGCCACTATGGAGGCCATGGCCTCCGGATTGCCGATCGTCGCGGCTGATGCTATGGCGTTGCCACACCTCGTGCACGACCAGGCGAACGGGTACCTGTTCAAGCCGAGCGATGCGCAAGATCTCGCCGATAAACTCACCCTCGTGCTCACGGCGCCACCGGAGCAGCTGGAGGCGCTCAAACGTGAGTCGCTCAAGCTCATTGCCGCGCACGACATCAAGCGAACGTTGATCACATTCGAATGCCTGTATCGTGGGGAGCCGGTGAACAATTTGGTCACCAACGGGGCCTCGGCGCATCTGCCGGAATAGTCACGTAATTCTGGCGTGACTATTTGGTCGCGCTTTTTGGGGCGGTAGCTCAGCTGGTTAGAGCAGCGGACTCATAATCCGTCGGTCCCGGGTTCAAGTCCCGGCCGCCCTACTGTAAATTCGATCTGATCAGGGCTTCTTGTCTGTACCGAAAGGGCAAGACTTGATGCAGTATCCATTTATTGGCCCTTTATTCAAAAAAATCGGTCATCTCCGGCCGCTCGTAGAGAAGGTGCACGAACCGGTTCGAGTCATCTGGAATGACCTCGATTACCTACGCGTTATGGACACCGAACGACACTTCGGGCTCAGCATCGAGCCGGTTCTAACGACAGGCGAGCTCGCCGAGTACCTCGGCGTGCAGACGCAGGCGATCTACGACCTGCATACAGACGGACGTGGTCCCTCGGGCATTCGAGTGGGCCGGGAGATCCGCTTCCGCGTTTCCGACGTGGTGCGCTGGCTCGACGGGCTCCACGAGCCAGAGACTCCCTTCGTCGACCACGATGCCAAACGATGATGGCCGGGCGACCCCGACTGCCAGTCAGCACGTTCGGTGCCATCACGATTCAACAGGTCGGCCCGGGGATCTTCCGCGCGATTACTCGCTTCCGCGACTGGGATGGTCAAACGCGGACGGTGACGGCGACCGGCCCGAGTCGTAACGCTGCGCAGGCATCGCTCAAGGCAGAACTAGCGGCCCGCCTGAGAGCCAGCGGCAGCGGCGACTCGCTCACCGCGAGCTCACCATTTCTGCTGCTCGCGGAAGCATGGCTGGAGGACGTCCAATGGGCTCGCTCCGATCGCGTCATCTTGATCGCCGGAAGCACACTCGACCAGAGACTCTGCCATCGGTGTTTCACCATCCCGTGCCGGAGAGAGCCGCTTCCGTCTCGTGCTTGATTCCAGTCCGCGTTGACGTAGCATCCTGTTCGCTGCCCGGTGTCGAGTGATGGGCTCGGTCGACCTGGTAGTTGGTGCGGGCGAGATGGTGGCCGATCTTCTTGGCGGCGAACTCTTCGCGTTGGATGGCTTCGCCATCGCGCTCGACCTTGAAGGTGCGCACGTATCCTTCGGCGACAAGGCTGTCACCTTTAGCGAATCGGGTAAGAGCCCGTTCGGCAGTAGCGCGGTATGCGACGCGGTCGTGAAACGTCGGTTCAAGCACAGTGAAGCTGCCCGTGGCTTCGTGACGGAAGTGTGGCTGGCCGCCGCGCACGTAGAACCGGGCGTCGCCGTTCTCGGTGACCGATTGTTGCGGGCCTGAGGCGATGAAACCGGACAGCGATTGCTGGGTGTGAAGTGCCATGGGACTGAACCTCCTGTGACTCGGGCGGATCATCGTGATCCGCACTCATAAAGAGGTGCACCGCGCGCTCCATGCCGTGCACCTGCCGAGAGGTGCGATCGTCCAAGGCCTTGAGCGGATGATGCAGGTCACCGTTGCTGACAGCATCCGCTCTCGAGACCGCACGAAGGAGGGCGCCGTATCCTCTGCGGAACGACCGACCGCCGCATTGGCCGTCACTCCGGCTCCTTGGCATGCACCGTCGTCAGCGGGCTCCGAGTCGGAGCCCGCATCAACCCCACGATTTCCTCGCGGTTTGCCCACAACTCCTTTGTATCGGGCTGGGCGGTCCACAACTGCCGGCTCGCGATGATGGGCGCCGCCGCTCGGAGCATGATGAGGCCGGTGCCGAAGGGCAGGATGCGGATGGTGTCGGGTGGCATGATTGGCACGCGGCGGATGGAGCGCTGCGAAGACCGTGAGCCTCGGTCGCCGATCTTGGTCGAATCGGTGGCCTCATCGCGGTCTCCAATGAGGGTGGAGAGGTCGTGCAGGTCCCGGGAGTTGGACCCGCCGCCGACCACGATCTTGACGATGGAGGAGTTCCAGATGGTGCCAGCGGGGTTGTCGCTCCACATCGTGCGCGCCTGCGCGAGAGACTGCAGCACGGACACGGTGGTGATGCCTGTACCGCTGCCCTCTGTCATGAGAGTGGGGAGCGAGGGGAGTGGCGCGAGGTTGCCGATCTAGTCGAGCGCGAGCAGCAAGGGCGGGTCGAGTCTGGCACCCGCGCTTCGGGCGGCGATGCGGCGGGTGGTCTCGACGAGGTCTTCGACGAACGCCGATACGACTGCGGCCGAGTTGTTCGAGCCGGCGCCGGTCGCGAGCAGGGTGCCGGTGCTGCGCAAGAACCCTTCGGGGGCGAACTCCTCGCCTTCCGGTGGTGAAACGGCATCTAACACTCGCGGGTCGGCCAGGGCATCTAGCGACAGGGAGACCCCTTGCCAGATGGACTCGCGTATGTATGTATGTATGTATGTATGTATGTATGTATGTATGTATGTATGTATGTATGTATGTATGTATGTATGTATGTATGTATGTATGTATGTATGTATGTATGTATGTATGTATGTATGTATGTATGTATGTATGTATGTATGTATGTATGTATGTATGTATGTATGTATGTATGTATGTATGTATGTATGTATGTATGTATGTATGTATGTATGTATGTATGTATGTATGTATGTATGTATGTATGTATGTATGTATGTATGTATGTATGTATGTATGTATGTATGTATGTATGTATGTATGTATGTATGTATGTATGTATGTATGTATGTATGTATGTATGTATGTATGTATGTATGTATGTATGTATGTATGTATGTATGTATGTATGTATGTATGTATGTATGTATGTATGTATGTATGTATGTATGTATGTATGTATGTATGTATGTATGTATGTATGTATGTATGTATGTATGTATGTATGTATGTATGTGGGTCGGCCTCGAGCATGGCCCGGAGCGCGTCGCCCCAACCGGTGGCAACGGCGGGATTGCTCAGCAAGATGGAGACTGCGTCATGGGCGGCGACCGGATCGAGAGTCCACCGAAACAGTTCGGCGGGCGGGCAGCGGTCGAGCGCTGCGGCGTGCAGAAACGATTGCAGGGCCGTTGCAGGTTTTGGCTTCCCAGAATTCGCCGCTGTCGACGCCGCCCGCGCCCAGACCGGTTCCGGCGGCGAGTCCTGCTGCTCGGTTCATGACCGTGAGCGGGTCTTCGCAACAGCGAATCGGTGACCACCGCATTGAGCGCTTGCCCACGAGCAGGTTGACCAAAGCGGATGCTCGGTCCGCCGTCCGCATCGCGGGCCTGCACATCGCGACTTCACTCGAATCTCGCGACGTGGTAGAGCAATCGGTTCATCGACGGGCGCTCTCGTAATTGATGGCGACGAAAGGACCGAGCAAACCGGGTCCGTTCGAATGCCGGTGCTGGACTAGGCGGAGGCGACTGATTGAGCTCGTGAGGCGTTCATGCGCTCCGGACTCCCAAGGACCGACCTGTAATGCGTTGTCCCTCGCAATCACGGGTACGCTCGATGAGGTGCGTTTGCAGAACATGTTGACGTGCCGCGGGGCGGGCACTGTCCCGTCGCGCTCGGCTTGAACGTGAAGGAAACTCCGTGTCTGATCACGCAAGAATCAAGGGGCACACCGTGACCCGCACCGTGCACATCGAAGCCTCTCGCGCGCACGTCTGGAAGGCGCTGACCGAGCCCGAGGTGATGGTCAAGTGGTTTGGCGACGGTGTGGGGTTCGCCGCGCTCGAGCCCGGTGCTACTGGGAGCATCGACTGGGATGACTACGGCAGCTTTCCGATCGAAATCACCGAGGTCGTGCCCGAAGGCTCGTTCGGCTTCCGTTGGTCGGGAATCCCTGCCGAACAGCTCGACGAGTACTCGACGCACGTGCGCTTCACCATCACCGATGCTGGTTCCGGGACGGATGTCACGGTGATCGAATCGGGCTTCGACACACTCCCCGGCGGCACTCGCTACCGTCGCGAACGTCTTGAGCAGAACCGAGAGGGCTGGGACGTCGAACTCGACGAGCTCGCGCTCCTATTCGTGGGTGTCACTGAGTAGTTCACGATTACAGGGGAATCGGTCGACGAGTCGGGCACGTTGCTCGGCCGGTAGAGGACTATTTGACGGAGCGCCGGGGATGTGCGTGAAAGCGCCCAAAATCCGCCCAGGGATTCCGCCGCCCGTGAGTTCTAGGAACAGCCCGCTTTTTTTATCCTTGATCAGAAGATTTGTTGCGCCCATATTGGACGGCCCCAACCCTCAAATACTCAGCCGGTCGCCGACTAGGGCTGCCTTTCCGGTATCGTGACGATCCGCTATCTGGCGATTCAACGTGACCAGAAATTAACTATAAACCCATAAACTGACCAGAATCAGGCCGTCAGCGGCAGGCTCGTCGTGAACAGTGGCGTCGGTGTGCAGCGGCAAGAGCATCCAAAGACGCACGAGTCGAATCGGGTCCTTGGCGTGCCGCAGTTCGCCGCGGACGTAATTCATCAGCGCATGGCGTTGCTCGATCCCGAGGACACAGGGCACCTGCTGTTCTACTCACGGGTCGGCACTCCGCTCACGCCCTACAACGTTCGGTGCACCTTCCGGGCGATACTTCGGAATGCTGGCCTGGAGGGCATGGACATCATCCCGCACTCGTTTCGCCGAGCGGGCGCGACGTTATCACGGCAGCGCCACACCTCTACCACCGCATTGAAGACCCCGTCGTCACCGATGGGAAGTTCAATCAAGCCCGCCGATACCACGACACCCTCACGACGGAAGGGCTCACCTGTGACATCGAGAGCGCGCAGGCCTGGATTCGCGCCCAGGGAGCACAGAAAGTAGCGATAATGGGGTTCTCTATGGGAGGGACCCTCGCAGTGTGGGCGGCAGCAGCAGCACTGCGCATCGATGCCGCAGTCACCTTCTACGGCGTCAGCTTAGCTTCGCCACGTTGGCCGGGCATCCTCAGGCGCAGCGTCAAAGCAGTGCAAAAAAATTGTTACCGAACGCCACACGACCTCGCGCCGGATAATCGACGAATTCACAAACCAGCCCGCTGATCATCCCAGCGGAGTAAGCGGACTACCCCGCGACGAAACTCCCGCTGGCCTCATTTGCCTTGACAATTCCCGCGAACATGATTGGCTCGTATTACGTGACAATTTTCGGAACAGTAATTCTACCGTGAGAAAAGGAGGTGGCTCGTGAGCCACTACGCCGTCATCAACCCCGCCACAGGCGAGACCATCAAGACGTACCCGCAGATTTCGGATGATGAACTCGAGCAGGTCATCGCATCGGCTGATCAGGCATACCGAGGCTGGTCACGCAACTCTTCAACCGACAGGGCCGCACTCCTGCGCAGGGTTGGCGATTTGCATGAGGAGCGCCGCGACGAGCTGGCGGCTATCATCGTGCGCGAGATGGGAAAGCCCGTCGACCAAGCGCTCGGCGAGATCGACTACTCCGCCGACATCTACCGTTACTACGCCGACAACGCGCAGGAGTTTCTGAAGGATGAACCAATCACCCTTCTCAGCGGCGAGGGTTCCGCCTTCGTGCGCTCCAACTCTTTCGGTGTGCTGATTGGGGTCATGCCATGGAACTTTCCGTATTACCAGGTTGCACGCTTCGCCGCACCGAACCTCATGAACGGCAACACGATCATCCTCAAGCATGCGTCGCAGTGCCCGGAGTCGGCCGCGGCGATTGAGCAAATCTTTCACGACGCAGGCTTCCCGGCTGGCGCCTATACCAATGTGTACGCGGACAGCGAGCAGGTCGCCACGATCATCGCCGACCCGCGGGTGCAGGGCGTGTCCCTCACCGGTTCGGAGGGCGCCGGCGCGGCCGTTGCCGAGGTGGCCGGTCGCCACCTCAAGAAGGTCGTCTTGGAACTGGGTGGGTCAGACCCGTTCATCCTGCTCAGCACCGACGACATGGATGCCACAGTGGCTGCCGCCGTCGAAGGTCGCCTCCGCCGCAATAGCGGGCAGGCTTGCGACGCGGCTAAGCGATTCATCGTGATCGATGAGCTTTATAACGAGTTCACGGAGAAGTTCACCGCCGCCATCTTGGCAAGCTCTCCCAGCGACCCGACCGTCGAGGGTGCAGACTACGGCCCGCTCTCTTCTCTCGGTGCGGCCGAGCATCTCGAGGAGCAGGTCGAGCGCGCCGTCGCACAGGGAGGGACCCTGGCGGCCACCGGCAAACGCTCTGGCGCCTTCTACCCGTCTGCCGTGCTCACCGATATCACGCCAGACAACGACGCATACCACGAGGAGCTCTTCGGCCCCGTAGCATCCGTCTACCGGGCAGCCTCAGAAGATGACGCCGTCACCCTTGCGAACGCCACTCCGTTCGGGCTCGGTTCCTACCTGTTTACGACCGATCCCGAGCAGGCACTGCGGGTCGCCGACCGCATCGAGGCCGGTATGGTCTACGTCAACCTCGTCGGCGCAGACAGCGCAGAGCTGCCATTCGGCGGGGTGAAAAGAAGCGGCTTCGGACGCGAACTCGGACGCTTCGGTGCCAGCGAGTTTGTGAACAAGAAACTCATCCGCATCGGCTGACCCCTCGCCGACCTCGGCGGCCGACGCGGAGATTGCCGTTCAGTGTCGCCGGTGCTGCGGCGTGTGAACATCGCGCGTGTAGCCTCGCGGATGTCCTAACGCTCTCGCAGCGCCTGGCGCAGGTCGTACTCGCGTTGTTCCTTAGCAACCGCGAGTTGAACAAATTAGACCCACAATGTGACCGCACGAGTTTGGGCAGCTACCTTCTTCCGTTGGTGGCCTTGACTCGATTGACCAGGTCGCGCCAGGGCCCGTTCACTTCGGGTTCGGCAAACTCCAGCACATGCGGGGCGTACCGAATCCGGTACGTGAATCGGTCGGGGAACGAGGGGTGGCTTGTGAATTAGTCGAATATCCGACGTTAAGGTTTGTGGCGTGTGGCGTTCGGTAACGATCGTTCGCAAGACACTTTGGGGCAGGATCAGTAGGTCGCGGAAATATGAGGCTGGATTCGTAATGCTTGCCGTGTACTCGCCTCTGTAACGTGCTACCGGGTTGGTGATACGTTGCCGATATGCGAATTGGATACGGCCGGGTCTCCACCCGAGACCCGCACCCCGAAGCCCAACACGACGCCCTGACCGAGGCCGGCCGCGAACAGGTCTTCCTCGGGTTACGCGAGCCCGGCAGCCACGCCCATCACCCCCGAAATCGGCATCGATTCGCCTGAACCCGCGATCTACATGGCTTCCAGCACACTGACGTAGTTGGCGACGGCCAGGCCTCCCATATTGTGAATTGCTGCCCGTCGTGCGTTGGGCAGTTGCATCGCCCCGGCCGTTCCGGTGAGCTGCATGGCCGAGATCACGTGCTGCGACACGCCCGTCGCCCCGACGGGATGTCCTTTTGACTTCAGCCCACCGGACACGTTGATCGGTAGTTTGCCGTCGCGAAACACCCAGCCTTTGTCAAGGGCGCGGCGTCCGTCACCTCGTTGAGTGAGGCCAATTGCCTCGTACGCCAACAGCTCGGCGATAGTGAAACAATCATGTACCTCGGCAAACGACAAGTCGTTCAATCCAACGCCAGCCATCTGTAGGGCGCGCTGCCAGGCGACGGTGGTGCCAGCAAATTCCAGGGGGTCCCGTTTCGTGCTGGGTAAGAAGTCGTTTGCGTGGCCAAACCCGGTGAGTCGAACTCCGGGGGTGGCGGCATTGACTGTTCCTCTCGTGCTGATCACGACGGCCGCGGCGCCATCTGACACCGGTGAGCAGTCACTTCGCCGCAATGAGCCGGCAACGAGGGGGTTCTGCTCGGAAACGGTCTGGCAGAATGCCTCGCTCAGGTCCTTGTGCAGGTGGGCATAAGGGTTCGACATTCCGTTGTGATGGTTCTTCGCGGCAATCGTTCCCATCGGATTACCAACCGGGCCGTATCGGCGTTCGTATGCGTCGGCGACGGTGGCGAACAACCCGGCAAACCCCGTGCGTGACACTTTGCCGGCCATGTCGTAGTCGGCACCGAGGAGGGCGGCACCGACCGTTTGAGCTCCGACGCCGGTCATCTTCTCGGCCCCGATAACAAGCACCGTCTTGGCCGTGCCGGCGAGCAATGCTTTCACCCCCTGCTGAAACGCGGCGGAGCCCGACGAACAGGCATTCTCGACCCGTGTCGCCGGCACGTTCGCAAGGTCGGCGGATGCTTGCAGTGCGAGCGAGGATGCAAACGCGAGCGGTTGCATCCCCGCGTTGAACTGACCGAGATAAATCTCGTCCACATCGCGCGCCTCGATTCCGGCATGTGCAATCGCCTCCGTCGTTACGTGGACGATGAGTGATTCTAGGGTGTCATCGACGAGCTTGCCGAAGCGGGAGTGCGCCCATCCGGTCAGCAGGACGTCCTTGCCGAACTCATCTGTGAGGCTCATACGCGCACTTCCTCGGTTTCTGCCAGTTTTTCCGCGACCGACGGTGTCGATTGCCGTGCAGTGAAGTCGCTCGGGCGCAGCACGAGCAGCGCGATGATCGAGGCGACGGCGGTGCCAACGAAGAAGTACCAAGGCGAGGTGATATCCCCGGTCCGGGCGATCAGCCACGTGGCAATCATCGGAGCACTGCCACCGAAGACCGCGACGGGGACGTTGTAGGCCAACGCGATCCCGGTGGACCGGACACGGGTTGGTAGCAGCTCGCTCATCGTGGCGTAGGTCGAGGAGGCGTAGAGGCCAAACAGTATTGCGGTGGTGATTAGTGGCCAGATGAAACTGGAGGAGGTGGCTCCTGGGGCTGCTTGGAAGAACCAGAACAGAGCCGCTGCTGACAGTATCGCGATGGTTAACAGGAATGGCTTGCGACCGAACTTGTCGGTGAACATGCCGCCGAAAGGCATGACGACCGCTGAGAGCAGGCTGGCGAGGAACACATAAAGCAGAACAGTTCCGGTGTTGAATTTTAGAAGGGTCGACATGAAGGTCGATGCGTAGACGAGGACCAGGTAGAAAATCGAGCTGTGGAGGGTGATGATGAAGAAGATGAGCGCCAGAGAGCGCTTCCAGTAGAACACTTCACGAAGGGGGTTCTTCGACGTTTTGCCGACCGCCTGCAATGAGCGAAATTCTGGGCTGTCCTCGAGTTTCAAGCGGATGTAGAGCGAGATGAGTCCGATCGGCCCGGCGAGCAGGAACGGAATGCGCCAGCCCCAGTCCTGCATGACCTCTGGTCCCGCAAGAAAACTCATGCCGTTCGCGACTAGGCCGCCGAGAACCAAGCCCAGAACTGCAGTCACCATGAGCCAGCTGGTTGAGAATCCGCGACGACCGGGACCGGCGTACTCCGAGATGAAGGCGGTGATAGTGCCGATCTCGCCGCCCGCGGAGAAGCCTTGTAGGCAACGCACCAGCACGAGCAGTATGGGCGCCGCAACCCCGATGGCGTCGTAGGTGGGCAGGGCTCCAAGTAGGAATGTCGAGCCGGCCATCAGAATGAGTACCGTCACCAGCGTTTTGCGACGGCCAAGTTTATCGGCCATTGGCCCGAAAAATAGACCGCCGAGCGGTCGGATGAAGAAGCTCAGCGCGAAAACGGCGAAGCTGCTGAGCAGACTTGTCATAGGGTCATCGGAAACAAAGAATGCCTGCCCGATATATACGGCCAGGAACCCGTAGATTCCGTAGTCGTACCACTCGATCAGGTGCCCGGTGGTCGCGCCGACGAATGCTCTGCGGCGGTGCAGGGTCGTGGGCGATATTACTTCAGATGAGAGCGTCATTGCGTCAATCCTTAGTGTGAGATGGGGTGCGGGGCGCCCGGAGAGTGTTGATTGTCAGCGCCAGTTGACGCTGAATCGCGACGTCGGTATCGCGCCAGTTCGTTCCGGTGATCTGATCGATCCGGATAAGCCGTTGGTGGACAGTGTTGGGATGTAAATAGAGCACCTCAGCTGCTGCTACAACGTTGGAGGAGTGCCGGTACACGGCCTCCAACGTTCGCAATAGTTCGGTCGTATGTGCGCTGTCGTAATCGAGGAGTTCTCCGAGAATGTCCCTGATGAACTGTTCGAGGTCGTCTGGCGAGCTGGTCGCAAGAATTGTGGGGAAGGGGGCGACTCCCGAGCTGTCAGCCCCTTGCCCGTCCCGGCCGAGGGCTACCAGGGCTCGCACCGTGTTATGGGCATCGTGCACAGCGGCTTCGAGCGTCTGCACTGTTGCGATCCTGCGGCTTGCACCAACAGTCACGGGACTTTCCACCGCAGCGGACAGCGCCGCGGCCGTTTGCTCGGCGGATTGCCGAGGATTGCCCCCCGGCAGCCACAGCAGTATCTCGTCCTGCACCTCGCAGGACAACCCCCCTAGCTGTTCTGCGATGCGCAGGGCAGCCCTGAGCACCTCGAATTTACTGGAGACGTCACTTGCTAAGGCGACGAGTACAGTGTCCAATTTGTCGAGGTCAACGGGGAACGTGCCGCGCAGCACGGTAGCGCGGTCGCTGCGCGGATCCCGGAGCAGCTCGCCGACCAGGTTGGAGGCTGATTCCCGCGAGGTATTGAGGCTGGCCAGAACCGATTCGAGTAGGAGTGAGCCGACCGATGCCGCCCGTGCCAGGATTTGCCGAATCTGGCTCTCATCTCGTTTGCACGAGATGACCTCGTCCGGCCGGTGCAGCACGTAGCCGAGCGTGATCGTGCTCGTGGACAGGGGCTGGGCGTTCCAATCAGTGGCCGAGGCCATCGCATCCGATTGCCCAGCGCGGGCCATTTCACGCTGGCGCTCGTCACACAGAACAACGGTTCCGCCCACGGCCGATTGGGTCAGCATGGCTAGGTCGTGCAACGAGCCGCGGTTCATGAGCAGCGTCATGAGTCGGTCCTGTAATTCCAGAATTGTCTGCGATGTGTGTTCACTGGCGCGCAGCGCTTCCAAGGCCGCTTCGAGGTTCTCGACGGTCTGCTGGTCTTGGGCGTGCACTGTGGCGTTGTCGATTATCACACCAGCATGTTGTGCCAGTGAAAGAAGCAGCTCGACGTCTTGTGGCCGGTAGTCGTGGGGATGCCGGTCGCCAGCCAGCAGCAAACCCACTATGCGGCCCGTATGCACTATCGGAACGCCAAGGATCGCGCGAAGTCCCTCTTCAATGGTGGCCGAGTCAATCGTGCCGGTGTGGGTGTACCTTTCGTCGGCGATATAGTCGTGGGTCCAGCTGGGCCGCAGGGTCGAAGCGATATACCCTGAGATACCTTGCCCCGGATCAACCGAGAGGCGGTTGAATGCCTCACTGATAATGCCGTCCGACACATGCATCAACGCCACCCCCGTGCTCTGATCGAAGGTGAGGAAATAGGCGACGTCGGCCATGAGCAGCCGCCGACTACGCGAGACGATCGACTGCAACACACCATCGACGGCATCGAGGCCGGCAATGTCACGTACCGAGTCGGCCAAACGAAGCAAAGCCCGTTCCCGTTCCTCCAACTCATCGATTCGAGTGCGCACTGTAACAGCAGCCGCAATGAGATCACTGTCAACCGGGTTGATACCGGAACTGCTGGCGTACCCGCGCAGTTCGGCGGTGGTGGCACCATCGGCCAGGCGGGTCAGTAACTCGACGTCGAGATTCTGACCCTGGGTAGTGGGAGCGTTGCTCATGCTGGCGTGGTTTCTTTAGCGTTCAGTTCGACCGAGAGTTGAAACCGGCGGATTTTGCCGACGCTCGTTCGTGGCAGCTCCTCGATGATGGTCCATTCACGGGGGCGACTCTGAGGCGGTAAGTTGAGTTCCGCCCACTTCGATAGTTGTTCTTGCATCGGCGGCCGGTTGCGATCGCGCGGCACGACGAACGCTATGGGTACTTGATCACGAATCGGATCTGGCCGTGCAAGGACTGCGGCTTCAAGCACGCCGGGCGCTTGGGCAATCACCGCCTCTATTTCCGTGAGGCTGACGTTCTCACCAGAGACCTTGATGACGTCGTCGACCCTGCCGACAAATCGCAGTGTGCCGTCTCGATCCCGTCGGGCGAGATCTCCCGTGCTGAACCACGTCTCCCCGTTCCGCGTTGAAAAGCTGCGAGCGGTCGTGATTGGGTCGTCGAGATAGCCGGCGAATACATCAACTCCCGGGGCGCCCTGCAGAGTCATGATGCCAGGTAGTCCCTCCGAGACGCGCTGGCCGGTCGCCGGGTCGAGCAGTTCGAGCCGACGGCCAAGGATTGGATTGCCGATAACGTCTGATCTCGGCTGTACGGCGAGGTCGGCGGTGACGATAGCGGTAGTTTCAGTCATGCCATAGAGCTGCCGCGGCTGGCAACCCACGAACCCTGCGAACTCTCGGTAGTGATCTTCACCGAGACTCTGCGCAAACCAGACGTGTTGCAACTGCAAATGCGGCGCATCCGTTGGTCGTCGTGCGAGGATCATCCGGATCGGAGCGGCGAACAGGCTCGCGTGGGTTGCGGCTAGATCCGCCGCCTGCGAGAACCAGCGCGATGCACTGAAAGTCGAGGTGAGTGCAATACTCGCTCCGACTGCGATTGCCGGAGCGAAGCAGTAGAACTGGCTGTTCCCGTGGAACATAGGAAGGGTAACCAGCCATCGATGCCCCGGCTTTAACGCGATAATTTCAGCCATTGACTGTGCGAGCCCAAAGTAATTGCGCTGCGTGAGCATTACCCCTTTGGGTTCTGCCGTTGTGCCTGAAGTAAACATCACGGCAAGACGATCCATGGGTTCGACGGCATCGAACATAAGATCGCCGGGCAAGGTGTTCAGGACTAGCAAAGGTGACCCAGGCAACGCGTCCCCTACTGTCTCCGTGAGCTCAACGACTGATTCCAGTTGTCGGCCCGCCCCCGCAAGATATACCTCCCGCCTTCCTGCTGCAAAAAACCCAACTTTTGGCTTGGTCCTGCGAATTTGAGACGCAATGTCCCGAGCCGTCGACGCGGGGTCGACGGGAACGATCCACGCGCCGAGCCGTGTCGCCGCCAGCCAGAGCAGGATAAATGCTGGACAGTTGCGAAGCGCCAGATGGATGGGATCACCGTGCTTCACGCCAAGATTCACCAGCGTCGCCGTCGTGTGGGCGACGAGATCATCGAATTCTTCATATGTCCACGAGGTGGGTTCGCCGCTCGAGTCGTTGAAAACCAGGAATACGCGCTGGCTGTGCTCCGTGACCGCGTTAGCCCATAACTGCTGGAACGATTCTGTATCGTGCATGGGATGCAAGCGCCTTTGCTTTGGATCTGTCTGAACTTCGGAGACCGAAGATATGTCCACACTATGACAGCGCAACGAGAAATATGATGTGGTCCTCTTACTGAAATTAGCCTCGAAAATGTGTCTATATCACAGTCCGACGACACAACAAGTGACAGCCGCCGACCGCCCTCTCCGAAACCTCCATGCGCGAACTCGAGGCCGTGCCAGGTGCCACCGCAGCCTGGAACCAGGGATGCCGCCGAGGTTCTGACTGCCGTAGCCTTCTAGGAGGAGATTTTCGGTCCAGAGATCGCTGCTCCATAATCAAATTAATGACGTGCACGGTGTCGGGAAACGCCACCCGGCGGGACGTGATTAGGTTCTGCTTGTTGCATGTCTAAGGAAAGGACGCCGTGATGCAGCGGGGAACTCACACCCAGCCGAGTTCCTTGCGGGAGCTAATTTTCGACCTCGCCGAAGACCGCCTCACACCGACGCAGATCATTGAACAATCTCTCGAACGAATTGCGCAAGCCGAACCGTACATTAAGGCATGGGTTTCCATTGATGCCGATGGCGCGCGGCGTCAGGCTGCCAATCAGGAGAAAATCGACCGTCGCGGCGCGTTATGGGGCGTTCCCGTTGGGATCAAAGACATCATCGACGTTACCGGGCAACGCACAGGGTGTGGCAGCGTTGTTCGCGATGGCACCATTAGCACGACGGATGCCGACTGCATCACGTCGTTGCGTAGCTCGAGCGGAATCGTTCTAGGGAAGACGGTTACGACTGAATTCGGATACTTCGCGCCAGGACCCACGCGCAACCCGTGGAATTTGGAGCATACCCCCGGCGGGTCTTCCAGCGGATCAGCTGCCGCTGTAGCCGCGGGCATGGTGCCATTGGCATTCGGAACCCAGACGGCCGGATCAATCACCCGCCCAGCCGCATTCTGCGGTATTGCAGGATTCACCACCTCAACCGGCGAATTCTCTATGAAAGGAATCACCGGCCTGAGCCCATCTCTTGATTCTCTGGGATTACTCGCTTCCACGGTCGCAGACCTTTGCTGTGCTTGGTCGGCACTCACCGGGGCCTCTCGTTCGGACGAGGACCTCGCCCAGCCACCGCGTCTGATGCACTGGGAGGGGAGTTGCTTAGGTGAGATCGAGACGGACATGATTTCAGCCGTGTCCGCTGCGATGACGAGGCTCAGCCGCGATGGTGCGACGGTATTCGACCTGGAGGAAGACCCGCTGATACAGATGTTGACCGGGGCTCAGTCGACAGTGATGGCTTACGAGGCCTGCCGGGAACGCAGCGCAGACCGAGAACAGCTTCATTTGTTGAGTGCCCCCCTCATTGATTTGTTCGCAGTCGGCCTCGCCGTCACGGACGACGACTACAACGCGGCTCGAGCGTCGATCGCGACCGCCCGCAGCTACGTATTTTCGAGGCTAGAAGAATGTGACGCAATTCTGGGCCCGGCGGCTCTGGGCGCTGCACCGTTCGGAATTGCAGCTACTGGGAATCCGGTTCTTAGTCGGCCATGGCAGGCGCTTGGTCTGCCCGTCGTCACCATTCCGGGGCTCCGGGATAGCAAAGGCATGCCCCTAGGGCTGCAACTTATTGGAAAGCCCAGACAGGAACAACGACTTTTCGCCGTCGCCCGATGGATCGAAATACGACTCTCAACATGACGGCGGCCCGGGCCCGCGTCGGTACCAAAGCCGTGGCGCCGCCGCTGACCAATCGTTGCCATGCCAAACAGGCATCTGAGGGGTCAGCTCGCGAAACGAAATACATAACACGCTACGAGTTTTCGGGTCGGCGCAGGACAACTCCACTATGACACCAGATGTGTTCAGTTCCGCTCCGGCGTATGGGTGTACGGAGTGATCCGCCTCCGATGCCGTGGAAATCATTGGAGCCATCACCCAGACATTGGTGCGCGAACCGTCGACTTGCGGCAATTTTTTGCGGATCCTGAGAGGCCAAACCTGTCGGTCTACAGAGACGTCGGCGCATCAGAGGATACACGATTGTTTCAGAATTACTGCGCTTGTACTGGAGCCTCCAAGTGCATGGATATTTGATATCGGTCTGCGCGGTAAGTGGAGATTGAATATTCGATGGGCATGCCGGGTCCAGTGAAGGAGCGGCGACGGAAGAGCAGAACAGGGGCGCCTGCTTCGATGTCCAGTAGTGCAGCGGTTGTTTCCGACGCCGGAGCGGCTTCGACTGTTTGTTCTACGCGTTGGACAGGGTGCCCGCTGACGGAAAGGATCTGGTATAAAGATCCGTTGAGGTTTTCTGACAGCAAATTGGGTAGCATCCGGATAGGTAGCCACGATTCGTCCACGCTGACTGGTGCGCCATCGCCCAGGCGCAATCTGTGAATGTGGTGGGCTTTGCTTTCTGGAGTCAATCCCAGATGTTCGGCAGCTGCCTCTGGAGGAGTTGTCATGGTGGCGGAAATAATGCGGGTGCTGGGCTCAAACCCAGCGGCCCTCATATCTTCGTTGAACGAGGCGAGGTGCAAGGTAGAGCGGACTATTCCGTGGGAAACAAACGTTCCTTTTCCTCTGACTCGTACCAAGGCTCCGTCATGCACGAGGTCGGAAATTGCGCGACGTATTGTAATGCGCGAGACCCCGAATTGTTCCTCCAGTTGCCGTTCACCTGCTAGAGCGTCTCCTGGTCGCAGGCCGGCCGCCACCAGTTCTTGTAGTTGCCGGCGCACCCAGATATGTTTGACCTCATTGTGTGTTCCCATCGGCTCAACTCCTTACCAGTTCGAAGAGAAGTTCACCTGCTTCAATCCGCGATCCGATGCTGTCAGTGAGTACAGCGCCCGGTTTGGTGTCCAAGACCACGACAGGGCAGCACGGGCTGAGGTTTTTTGAGCGTATCAATGCGATATCAACGCTGATCATGCGATCGCCGGCTTCCACCTGGTCACCCTTTTGGACGTGCACGGTCAAGCCTTCGCCTTTGAGGTGGACCGTGTCGATCCCGACATGGACTAAGACGGCTGGTCCGGACGCGTGCTGGACGATGTAGGCGTGCGGCATCACTTTGACCACCCGACCGGTCATCGGCGCGACGGCGGTGAGCACGCCGGCATCACTGTCCGGCACGACAGCAACTCCCTCGCCCACCAATCCCTTGGCGAAAACCGGATCCGGTATGTCTGCTGCCGCGATCACCCGACCGGGCAAAGGCGAGACCACGTAAATAGCACCGTTCTGCGTCGCAGTACTCACATCAGGTCCTGGATGTCCTCAGCCAGGTTTTCAGCCTCGGGCCCGACAACTACTTGCACGAGAGTGCCCACTACCATCACGCCGTGGGCACCGGCAGCTTTCAGGGCTGTTTGATCGACCCGTGCGGAGTCCACTACTTCGGTACGCAAACGCGTGATGCACCCTTCAATCTCTTTCACGTTACTCGCCCCGCCCAGCGCTGCCAGGATGATTTCTGCTTTGGACATGTTCTGCTCCTCACTTCGTTTGAGTGGTTTGTCGCTGTGTCGTATCTTTTCTGCTCGAGCTCGGAGAGCCTGTCCGGTTGACAACAACCCCGTTCAGCCCTCACAGTGATTACAGCCACTGGTTATAACCAGCTAGTTCGACCGTACAGAGTCCGTTCGGTCCACACAAGCACTGCACCTTTTCGAGATGGGAAACACCATGTCAACGGAAAACACCGGCAAGCCTGAGGATGCCGGCGCATCAATCGCACCCGACTCGGGCAAGGCCAAGGGCACCGGCAAGGCGCTGCAGAACCTACAGCGTTTCGGACGCAGTCTCATGCTGCCCATCGCTGCACTTCCGGCCGCAGCCCTTCTGCTACGGCTCGGTCAAGATGACCTGCTGGGTCGGCTTGAGTCCCTGTCTACGGCTGCCCAGGTGATCGGCGCAGCGGGCGGGGCGTTATTCGAGAACCTTCCATTGCTCTTTGCCATCGGCATTGCCTTCGGGTTTGCCCGCAAAGGCGACGGCTCAACCGCGCTTGCCGCCGCCGTCGGGTACTTGGTCCTGATCAACGTGTTCGAGGTTATGGCACCGCTTGTCCTCGGTGCTGCGCCAGACGGTGGCGAAGAGCCCGTCATCAACTACGGCGTCCTAGCGGGCATCATCATGGGCCTCATCACAGCGTTGTTGTGGCAGCGTTTCCATCGCACTCAGCTCCCAGACTGGCTGGGCTTCTTCGCCGGCCGGCGCCTGGTACCGATTCTGACGGCTCTCGCCGGCATCGTCATCGGCGTCGTTATGGCACTGATCTACCCGATCTTCGACCGCGGTCTGACCAGCGTGGGTAACGCCGTTGCGGAGAACACAGTGATTGGTAGCGGTGTCTACGGCACTCTCAACCGGCTACTCATTCCCCTCGGACTGCACCATATCTTGAACTCGATCGTCTGGTTCATCATCGGTGACTACGGGGGCACTAATGGAGACCTGAACCGGTTCTTCGCGGGAGATCCCACCGCGGGCGTTTTCATGACCGGATTCTTCCCCATCATGATGTTTGCCCTGCCCGCAGCTGCCCTGGCGATTTGGCAGGAAGCAAGGCCCTCTCAGCGCAAGATCGTGGGTGGTGTCATGCTCTCTACCGGTCTGACGGCCTTCCTTACTGGCATCACCGAACCGCTCGAGTTTTCCTTCATGTTCGTCGCGTGGCCGCTATACGTCATCCACGCCATTCTGACGGGCACGTCGTTCCTGGTGGTGAACATCCTCGACATTCATCACGGTTTCGGCTTTTCGGCGGGAGCGATCGATTACCTGTTGAACTTCGGCATTGCCGAGAAACCGTTGTGGCTGATACCGATCGGGCTGATCTACGCAGCCATCTATTACGTACTGTTCCGCTTCGTTATCCGCCGCTGGAACCTCCGTACCCTCGGTCGCGACGACGAAAACGAAGGAACCCCGTCCACGACTACGCCTGATGCAAGCTGATTCACGAACGGTGTTCCCCGAAACACCGTTCGTGCCTTGAGGGGCCGCCTCATCATCGGACGGTTTGGTGAGGACGTCATCGAGGATGGCGCAGTCTGGCTGAACGGCGGACGTATTCGCTGGTGCGGCCCGGCCGTTGACCTACCTGTCGGAATCAATAGCCCAATCAAGCGGATATCCCTGATCTTGCCCGGTCTGGTGGATGTAAACCGCCACGGCGGAAGGGCCCACACCTTCGCCTCGGATCTTGACGACGCATATTGCGCCCGTATGGTGAATTGAGACAGGCGTTAGGAGTATCTGTTTCATGACTAATCGTCGCAAGTCCAGCGCCGGGTTCCGGGTCGAGGCCGTCGAGCTGGTGATTTCATCGGGCCGGCCGATCGTTCAAGTGGCGCCCGAGATCGGGGTCGTCGAGGGAACGCTGAGCAACTGGGTTCGCGTCTGAAAAGAGGCACATCCCGAGGCTGCTGGCGGTGCTGCCGAACTGGGCCCGGTCGAGTGGGCCAAATACAAGGCTTTACAAGCTGAGAATGCTGAGCTTGAGAGGGAGATCGAATTCCGGGGAAAAGTCAGCGCCTTCTTCGCCGCGAAGCAACGATGAACGACTATTTTGCGTTCATCTTGGCGGAGAAGACCTCGTTCCCCCTCGACTGGATGTGGCGCAAATTGAAAGTCTCCCGGGCCTTGTCCTAACGCTGGCTCATCCCCGTGAAGCCCACCCCGAGGCAGGTCCACCACGACGAGATGGACGCGCACGTGGTGCACGTCTACACGCGTGAAAAGGGCATGGCGGGCGGGGATCAGATCACCACGATCCTGGGACAAGAGGGCGTCAGCATCGCCTGCGTCACTGTCGGGTATCTTCAACAGTCGCGGCTTGCGGGCCGTGAGAATGCGGGCGTGGAAGAAGACCACGACAATTGGTCCGGACGCCCGAACCGCACACATTCAGAACCACATGCTCGACAAGGACGGAACGCGCGATTTCACCTCTGCAACCCCTGGAACGCGGTTTTGCGGGGACATCACGTACCTGCGCACCAGCTCGGGGTGGCTGTATCTGGCGACCGTAATCGACCTGTGCACACGGATGATGGTGGACTGGTCGACGGCCAGCCATATCCGCACGACCCTGATCATCGACGCCTTGGAAATGGCCCGTGACCACGGCCACTTCGACAAGAACGGTGCCATATTTCACTCAGACCGAAGCTCACAAGACGAATTCAACTGGTCGAACCAACACCGGCTTGTTCGGTCAATGATAAATGCTCTGCCCACACCTCGGTGGGGGTTCTCCAGCCAAGGATTTTGCGCGGTCGGTCGTTGAGTGTCACGGCAACGGCGTCGAGTTCATCAGCGTCCCATCGTGCAAGGTTGGGTCTTTGGGAAAGTACTGGCGCAGTAGTCCGTTGGTGTTTTCGTTGCTGGGCCGCCGCCATTGAGCTGTGAGACTGCCGGCGGTCTGGACCGGGAGCCAAGGTGCTTTCTGGCGTCCGGAGAGTCGTCGAAGAATTCCTATCAGATGACCCACTTCGAATCCCGGTAGGCGTCAGCGCTCGTGCTCTTCGTCGTCGATTAGGGCGCCAAACATGGAGGGGGAGTCATAACGGGGAGGGGGGCAGAACGAGTCGATGCTGCCGTGACGGCCGACCAGGGTGGTCGTGTGACAATCGCTGATCAGGGTGTAGTCCTCGAGTTGAGTGCCATGGACCTACCATGACAGCTACGGTAGATGGATGGCTCCGTCTATCTCGACTCTTCTGGTTTTGGGCGCATCCGGAGATCTAGCTTCCCGACTGCTCCTCCCCGCCCTCGGACAACTCCTCACCCTGCATCCTGACCGGCCGTTGCGCCTGATCGGTGCCGGGCGGGAGAAGCTGACCCATGCGCAGTGGCTGGCCACGGTGAAGAAATCGTTTACGACGGCCGAGGCATCCGCCGCCGCCATCGACCAGCTCCTTGCCACAACCGTGTACCGCACGGCCGACGTCACTGCTCCGGCAGAGATGGAGCGGCTGCTCGCGGAGTGCGCTGGCACCCCCGCCATCTACTTCGCACTCCCGCCCGTCGTTACGGCGTTGGCCTGTGATGTACTTGCCGAGGTTGCGTTGCCCGAAGGAACCGTGCTCGCCCTGGAGAAACCGTTCGGAGTCGACGAGGCGAGTGCCCGTGCCCTCAATGCGCGGCTGCAGAAACTCGTTCCGGAAGACCAGATTCACCGCGTCGACCACTTCCTGGGCCGATCGACCGTTTTGAATCTGGCCGGGCTGCGGTTTGCCAACCGTATCTTTGAACCGCTGTGGAACAACAACCATATCGAACGCGTCGACATCGTCTATGACGAACAGCTCGGCCTGGAGGGCCGCGCCGGATATTACGACCACGCCGGTGCCCTCGTAGACATGATTCAGAGTCACCTGCTACAAGTCATGGCCATCTTGGCAATGGAGCCGCCGTCGTCGCTGGGCGCCGCCGACCTCCGTGACGCAAAAGGTATTTTACTGCGGGCGACGCGCGTGCGCGGCGGCAGTGCGGCGCGTTCGAGTCGGCGTGCGCGGTATGCAGCAGGCACGGTCGACTCACACGCGCTGCCTGCTTACGTTGACGAGTCCGGCGTCGACCCGGAGAACGACACCGAAACGCTCGCCGAGGTGACCTTCGAGATCAACACCTGGCGTTGGACCGGCGTGCCCTTCACGCTGCGGTCTGGCAAGGGGCTCGAAGCTCGACGTCGCGAGATAGTGATCACCTTCAGAGCCGTCCCGCATCTACCGACGGGCCTACACGGTCATGAGGCGCCGACGGTTTTGCGGATCTTTCTCGCCCCAGACGAGATGTCACTCGAACTCAACCTCAACGGCCCAGGCGATCCGTATGAACTCGAGCGCGTCAGCCTCGGGGCGACCTTCGGTCCCGGCCAATTGCTCGCGCATGGTGAAGTACTCGAAGGAATTCTCGACGGGGATCCGTCGCTTTCGGTGCGCGGTGACACGGCTGAAGAATGCTGGCGGATCGTGGCGCCTGTGTTGGCGGCTTGGCGAGCGGACAAAGTGCCGCTCGACGAATACGCGGCTGGAACGCAGGGCCCGTCGAACTGGACCCCGATCGCTTAGATGATTGAGAAAGTTGCGTCGAATTACCGCAGGCAACACCAGGAGGCCATGGCTGATGATGGCATCGCGTCGTCGTAGCTCTCGTACGTCCAAATCACGGAGCCGTAGGAGCCGTAGGGGGAATAATCTGATGGTGCAAAGCGTCTTCTAAGAAGTAGAAGCCCGTTCCAGACTGCGAGCTTTTAGTCGCGTGCTGCAGGTCTACACCTTCCCCGCGCCGACACACCGCACGTACACGGTCGCGTTGCAGCGGCAGTGCAGTACGCCACGGGATTGGGATACGACATTGCCGGACTGAACCGGCGCCGCGGACGGTTCATTCGGCCCGGCAAGGATCGTGCGGCGTGGCTACTCGCCGAGCAGCGCCAGCATGCGCGCGATGGTTTCCGCGAGCCCGTCGTCTGCGGCACCGTAGGCGGCAAAGTCACCCTCGGTCAGAGCGGCCTGCTTCTCGGTGAGCGCCGTGTTGGCGGCCTCTAGGAGCGCTGTCAGTTCGACGTCGGTCTCCGCATTGTCGGTGCTGGTGAGCGTGCCTTCGGTCGGGTTGACTATGGTCGTGTCATCTTCGGTCACGGGAACGCTCGCGTCTCCGGCATCGGCTCCAGGGTTTGACGCGGTGATGGCTCCACCAAGCCACCATTTATACCTCGAGGGGTACGGTGGAAATGCGGATTAGTAAACGAAAGGACATGAATCAGATGATGTGGGGTAGCAAAAGTATGGGGTGGTCCTGGGGGTTTGGGCTGCTGGCGATAGCGGGTGTCGCCGTGATCATTTATGTCATTGTTCGTTTACTGTCGAATAAATCCGGGAGTGATGACACGCGATCTGCTCCAAGGCAAGCCGATTCGGTTAATGCCAGGCAGATTCTTGAGGAGCGGTTCGCTCGGGGGGAGCTCACTGCGGAGCAGTTGCGTGATCAGCTGCGGGTGCTTGAGGAGGACCGGTAGTGCCCGATCTCAGCCGCCGTAACGCCCTGATCCTCGGCGGGGTGGGAATTGCGGCCACGGCTGTAGGCGGAACGGGCTTCTTCGTCAGTCAACGTCTCTTGTCAACCACGTCACCGGCAACACGGTCCGGGAGTGACCTTGTGGAACCGCCGGAGCTGCGAAGCCTCAGCGGCACTCTCGCCGTTGACCTTGAGTCTTCCCCCCATCAGGTGACTATCGCTGGTCGTGACGTGCGTGCGCTCAGTTACAACGGTGGTGTGCCCGGCCCCACTTTGCGCGTTCGAGCGGGAGACACACTCAACGTCAGCCTTCGCAATGGTCTGGCAGACCCGAGCAACCTGCACGTGCACGGTCTCCACGTTTCGCCCGAGAATAACAGCGACAACATGTTCGTCACCGTCGCAGCTGGTGACTCCTTTGATTACCAGTACGAACTGCCCGCCAATCACCCGCCGGGCGTCTACTGGTATCACCCGCACCACCACGGTTTCGTGGCCGATCAGGTATTCGGCGGGCTCTACGGCGCCATCATCGTCGAAGACCCCGACCCCATCCCGACCAGCCGGGAACGCGTCCTCGTCATTTCCGACATCACCCTCGATTCCACGGGAACAATTCCAGCCGCCACAACGATGGAGAAAATGTCCGGACGCGAGGGAGACCTCGTCCTTGTCAACGGTCAACTCACCCCCAGCATGACTGCCCGCCCTGGCGAACGAGAGCGATGGCGCATCGTTAATGCCTGCGTGTCCCGCTACTTGCGGCTGCGCCTCGACGGGCAGCAGCTATCCCTTCTTGGAATCGACTCCGGACGTTTCGAAGCCGCACACGAAGTCGACGAGGTCGTGCTGACCCCCGGAAACCGGGCCGATCTTCTCGTCACCGGCACTGCTGGCATCTCCGTACTGCGTGCCCACACCTACGATCGAGGCATGTCCGGCGGAATGATGATGGGAGGCGAAAGCTCCACTGCCGCCGCCGACGTCGCACTGGCCTCCTTTATCGTCACCGGTGATGACGTCGCCACAGTGGCCGCCATACCCGCCCAGCCCGTTCCACGTGACCTGCGCACGGCTACCGTAACCGCCCGGCGCGAGTTGATCTTCGCGATGGGAATGGGCGGAAATATGGGCGGCGGAATGGGCGGGGACACAGGCAGCGGCACGGGTGGAAACATGGATGGCGGCATGGGGCGAGGAATGGGAGGCGGCATGATGTCAGCCACGATCAACGGCCAGGTATTCGATGCCACCCGGGTCGACACGACCGTGCAATTCGACAGCGTGGAGGACTGGTTGCTAACAAATACCAGCCCGCTCGATCACCCCATGCACCTGCACGTGTGGCCGATGCAGATTATTGAACAGTCAGGCCAGCCCGTGATAACCATCGTGTGGCAGGACGTCGTGAACATCCCGGCACGCAGCACCGTGCGTGTACGTATCGCATTTGACGACTTCAGCGGACGTACCGTGTACCACTGCCACATCCTTGACCACGAAGACAGCGGAATGATGGGAGTTATCACCGCAAACTGACCCGCCGCAACCATCAATTCAGGAAAATGACTCAGGAGAAACCGATGAACTACGCACGCACCATCACCATCTCGCTGCCCTACGAAGAAGCCGTCTCCAGAGTGCGGGAAGAACTAGCCAACCAGGGATTCGGCGTTCTTACCGAGATCGACGTCCGCGCGACCTTCGAAACAAAACTCGGCGTCGAAAGCGCACACACACTGGGCGACTACCTGATCCTGGGCGCCTGCAACCCCGCCCTCGCCGAACAGGCACTCACCGCCGAGCCCGACATGGGATTACTGCTTCCCTGCAACGTCGTCATCCGACGCAGCCCCTCAGCAACTACCACCACGGTTCAAGCTATCAACCCACAAACCATGGTCCAGCTGAGCAAATCCCCAGGGATACAGAACGTTGCTGATCACGCCGATCAACGCCTTCTCGTCGTGCTAGCCGCTCTCAAAGAAGAAAACACCAACAAGTAACACGCGATCCGCTCCGCTGAAGCACGGTCAGGACTTTGTCGCTGAATCTGTGAACACCAGCGCTCAGTGGCGCTGTTCTTGTGGGTTTATCTGGCACGAGAGTTATCAAGAATCCAAGCGTGCCCAGCACGTTCTTCCTGATCTGTGACGGGTTGAAAAAACTGCCGAGGACCTGCTCGTTCATCTCTTTGAGCCCGTCGGTCAGGGCAGACATCCACAACTCAGCGCCCTCACTGCCGTGCCGGCTCACAGCCCGGGAATGTCCGTTTCCCCGGCCAGCGTCACGCCATCGGCTGGGGAGTGTCAAGCCCCGGGTTTTGTGGAGGCTTGGTTAGGCCTGTTTCATCTGGGTGATGGGGGGCTGGTGGTGTAGAAGTTGGTTTCAGTTTCGAAGGGTGGGATGTAGCCGAGCTCGCTATGGAAGCATCGCTGGTTGAACCAATCGAAGTATTCAGCAACGGCGATCTCGAGGTCGTCGATGCCAGGCCAGGGGCCGCGGTTGCGGATGTACTCAGCTTTGAAGAGTGAGTTCAGCGCCTCCGTCATCGTGTTGTCGTAGCTATCACCCTGGGAACCGACGGACGCGACGGCTTCGGCTTGGGCGAGGCGTTTGGTGTAACGCACCGCCCGATATTGCACGCCTCTATCCGAGTGGTGGACAAGCTGGGAGAGGTCCCGGCCTTCCCGCTGCCTCGTCCAGATCCCCATCTCGAGGGCGTCGAGAGCGAGGCTGGTGTGCATGCTGGTGGACAGCTGCCACCCGACGACGCGGCGGGAGAACACCTCGGTCACGAACACCGCGTAGACCCAGCCCGAGAACGTTCTGATGTAAGTGATATCGGCAACCCACAGGCAGTTCGGCGCTGGCGCCGTGAACGTCCGCCGCACGAGGTCTTCCGGGCGGTCGCTGAGCGGGCCAGGTATCGTGGTCCGCGGACTCCTTGATCGGGTGATGCCGCGTAGGCCTTCGCGGTGCATGAGTCGTTCGACCGTGCAGCGCGTAACGGGGTGCCCGTCGCGTTTGAGTTGGGCGTGGACCTTCCGCACGCCCTAGACGCCATAGTTCTTCTTGTGTACATCCTTGATCTTCACTACGGTTTCCTCATCCGTTTTCGATCGTTTCGAGGGCGGCCGGGACGTTGCCGCGTAGTACGTCGACGGGGCGATCTGCATTTCTTACAGATCGGCTCGACCCCGTAGTCGTGCTTGTTCATGTCGATGAAGGTGATCATCTGCTGGAGGGGCGGTCGAGCTCCGCCGCGAAGAAAGCCGCCGCGCTGCGCAGGATGACGTTCGACCTCCGCAGCTCACGATTCTCTCGCTCAAGCTCGAGCAGTCGGGCGGCGTCTTCGGTCGTCGTTCCCGTGCGAACGCCGGAGTCGATCTCCGCGCGCAGGAGCCACTTTCTCAGGGTGTCCGCGGGGATTTCCGAGTTGCTGGCCGATGCGGGCAGACGCTTCACGGCCACCGTCGGCATCCGCACGAGCGGCAACCAGGACGTGCACCGCGCGTTCCTTCAACTCCGGCGGATACATCTTCAATGCTGGCATGATTCTCAATCTTTCCGGGTGATCATGAACCTCCATTACTCTCGGGACGAGACAGACCGCGATCTGGGCAATGTCGCGGGTCCCGGCGGTCGGCAACTTGACGCCACCCGCGATAGATGAAAAACCATTCCTTGGTTCAGGATCGGGTTCAACTGCCGGAGGATGTTGTCCATGAACGTGGGCATCGCGAGCAACCGAACACTCACCCCGGGTACGAGCGGCTCGGTCATGACCGGGTTGGGTCTTCTGCGTTGAGGGACATCTCGGCGATCCGCTTGATTGCGGCGAGGGTTTTCGGGATGCCGTCGAGGGCTTGCTGGGTGCGGTCGATGATCTGAGTGTGTGCGTCTTCGCCGAACTTCTCCTCGAACATGGCGA